>WGDG01000135.1 GCA_015493425.1 Sulfurovum sp. | reverse complement strand
TTATGACCCAGAATTTTGTCAGGCTCTCCTATCTGGTAGATTTTACAGTGATTGCTGTTATACTCTACGAAGGTTATAAATATAAAAAATTTGAGCGTGATACCATCACACAGGTGGCGACTTTTTTTGTGGTTGCAACTGGCTTGATGTTCGGACACTATTATCTTCCGGACATTCTTAACATGCAGCTTGCCGGGGAAAAAATGACACAGTCTGCTGCATTTATTGCCACCCATAAAGGCAGCGAGATAAACTTCAAAATTTTTGCGTTAGCGTTGTTGGTGTTGATGGTGAGGAATATGCAAAAAGCGTGTAAATAATGAGTGTTGAGAATTCAGGATTAAGGATTTGTGTAGGGTGTTGTGCCCTCACAACACCGTCATATTGACAATCAAATATTTGGTGTTGTCGGGGGACAACACCCTACAGGAGAAAGTCGTGCATGAAACTTTACAACATCCGTTTGACCCCATTGTCTTCAACGATACCAAAACCCTCATTTTGGGTTCTTTCCCAAGCATTAAATCGTTTGACAACGCCTTTTACTACGGACATCCCAGAAACCAGTTCTGGAAGATTCTTGAATCGTTGACAGGGTATCCTGTCAACAACCGCGACCAGAAGATTTGGCTTTTGAAAGAGAACTGTCTCGGTGTGTGGGATATAGTTGCTGCCTGTGAACGTGACAATTCGCTTGATACGTCGCTGTCCCATGTCAAAGTCAACGATATACCTGCACTGCTTGAGAAGTACCCCTCCATCACCAAACTTGCTTTTACAGGCAAAAAGGCGCAGACACTTTTTGAAAAGCACTTTGGAGAGCTCGGCATAGAACGTGTATATCTGCCGTCGCCCTCTCCGGCACATGCGGCAATGACGTTTGACGAGAAAGCGGAAATATACGCGGAAAAATTAGAAATTAGAAAATGAATGAGGAATGAGGAATGAGGAATGAGGAATTTTGGTATGCTTTCTCCTTGAGAAAGCTTTTATCAGTAAGAGCATTGCAAAGCAATGCAAACAACAACTATTCACTATTCACTATTCATTATTCACTTCACCGCAGGTGGTACAGATGAGTACCTGGGCTATCGGTGACATTCAGGGGTGTTATGACTCCCTGCAGGGACTGCTGCAAAGCATTCAGTTCGATCCGCGTTACGATACGTTGTGGCTGGCGGGAGATCTTGTTAACAGAGGTGACAAATCGCTGGAGGTACTGGAGTATCTTTACAGTATCAAAGAGAGTACCCGGATTGTCCTTGGAAACCATGATTTGACATTGATTGCGGCGTACTATGGTATCAAAAAATCCAATCCGACTATCGATCCGATTCTTGCTTCACCAAGAGCCGGCGAGCTGATAGACTGGCTGCGTCATCAGAAATTTCTGCATACCGATTTCAAACTGGGATACTGTATGGCTCATGCCGGTATCTCTCCGGAGTTTGATCTTGGTATGGCAATAGAGTATGCCCATCGCATCGAGCTGCAGATGCAGAGTGACCATGCTGATGTATGGTTGAAAAAAATGTTCAAGGGCGGTGTGGAGCGTTTTGATCGCAATGCAGGCCCTGAAGATATTGACCGTTACATTGTCAGTGCTTTTACGCGTATGCGCTACTGCTACAAAGACCACCGTCTTGATTTCAAACAGAAAGGGGCGCCTACACCCGAAGTGCGTGCCAAAGGAATGAAGCCGTGGTTTGAATGTGAAAACCGAAAAGAGATAGAACTGAAGATCATTTTCGGTCACTGGTCGACACTGGGTTTCTATGAAGATGAGAATGTACTGGCACTCGATACGGGGTGTTTGTGGGGAGGCCGCCTCACTGCCGCACGCATTGATTTGCCACAACCAAAAATCGTCTCTTATAACTGCCCTGGGTGTATGAAACCGGGAGAGGATTAATTTTCAATAACATGTCCGACGAATTTGGACATATTGTCAAGGATCTTTCCGCCTTTTCTGAATCCGACACCGCATGATTCATAGGCATAGAAGAGGCCTGCCTGATAGCTGTTACCTTCGATGTCTGAGGGAAGTTCGACATATTCCTGAAAGACCATTTTATGGCTGTCGTAGGCACCTTCCTCTTCCCCTTCAATGAAGCTGCCGTGTTCATCAAGAATACGGACACTCTCACCTTCACGCCCAAAGACCGGTTTTTGCACCATACGTTCCGTACCAAGCGGCTCGAATGATGTTTCAAGCAGCAGAGGATGATCCGGGTAGAGCTGCCAAAGGATTGTCAGCAGTCCTTTGCTCTGAAAGAGTAGAGTGTAGGCAGGGTTGAAAATGATCGCTTTCTGGTTTTTGACAATATTGGTAAGCATCATTGCCAGATCGGGTTCTTCAAGGGCAATATCTTCCCAGGGAATGAGTTTGAACCAGAGTTCGTACTGCTGTTCTTTGAAGAAAATACCCTCTTTTTCATCAAACTCCACTTCATCGATGTAGGCAAATTCTGTCTTGTAACCGGCTTCAGTAGCAATATGTTGTAACAGTCTGACGGTATTTTCCTCTTCACTGTTACCGCGGATTGAAGTGAAAAGAAATTTCCACCCCTCATAGCGCGTTTCAAATTCTGAAACATCTTCAGTGAGTGTCACAAGGCGTTTGAAGTTGTCCAGCAGTGCTTCATAGACACCGTTGAACTGTGCAGTCTCTTCCATGTCGTTTTGTTTGAGCATTGCCCACTGAACAATGGCGGTTTCAAAGAGGGCAGTAGGGGTATCTGCATTGAATTCCAACAGTTTGATGGGTTTGCCGTCAATACCGCCTGCAAGGTCAAACCGGCCATAAAGGTGCCAGTGGATATCGTTCTCCCAGCTTTCTGTTATAAGCTCTACAAGGTTGAATGGGATACCTATCTCATGAAAGAGGTTATTGTCAATGACATGCTGTGCCGCCTCAATGAACATTTCATAGAGCGTATTGCCCGCATTATAGTAAGCTTCGGCTTCTTTTGGTGTAAGCACTACCAGTTTGTCTGAAACATACGGTGTTTCGTCACTGTCGGTATGCCAGACAAAACCGAGTGACTCAAGATAGTCAGTGGTAAGGGGTGAGACTTGAAGCAGCTTGACCATACTCAACCGCCAAAGAAGCCGCCGCTTCTTGAAGTGCTCTTCCTGCCGCCGAAGAAGCCGCTGCGTTTGCTTGTACTTTTTCGTGCTTTGCTGAAACTGCTTTTGCTGCGCTGGTAGGTTGAGGGTGACTTGTAACCCGCTTTACGGTTGTTTTGGTAGTTCTGGTTGCCAAAGAGTTTGCTGCCTATCCACGAACCGATAATGGCACCTGCAGCAGAAGCGAGAATGGCTTCTCCAAGCCCCATACCACCCTGCATCTGTGCCTGAGCATCCGGCTGGGTTAACGGAGATGTGCCATTGTCTATTTTTGCAGCTTCCTGCTTGACGAGGGCATCCATCTCCTCTTTGGTCAGTACCTTTTCGGTACCGTCGAGTTTTTTGAGGATAATGCGTGTTTCATCAGACGGAAACTCGTCTTTGATCTTGTATTTTCCCGGTGCTGTCTCTTCGATGACGACAAAAGCGCCTTTGGCCTGCGGTTGCTCCTGGGATGTTTTCTGTTCACATCCGGTCAATCCTGTTGCAAGCAGAGCGCCTACGCCCGTCAGTGCTACGGTAGAGAGTGTTCTAATGTATTTCATTGTCTGTTTTCCTTATGAAAATGATAAGCGAATTATGATAGAAGTATCATAGCGAAAAAGAGGTTAATAGGGGAAAAGTTTTGCAGGAGGGAAGACTCCTGCACTAAAAAGGGAGAAAAGAGTGTTAGTCCATCTGCTTTCGGAGGAATGTCGGTACATCAAGGATGTCCTCATGGTCTCCGTCATACCCGACAACCTTTCTGCCTGCCAGTGTATTGATGGTATTGATACTGTTGGTGTTGCTGCCAAGCAGTGTTTCCTGCTTTTTGATCGTTGTGGGTTCAGGAATAGCATTCTTGTCTTCAAAACCGGTGGCAATAATAGTAATTCTTACTTCGTCGATCGCCATGTCAGGGTTGGTTGTTGTACCAAAGATAACGGAAGCATCCTCGTCGGCACTCTCTTCAACAATACTCATTGCTTCTCCGATCTCCATAATAGGATAGTCAGGGTGAATGTCGAAGTGAACCAGTACACCCATTGCACCGTCAATGGAGATATTGTCAAGCAGCGGTGATTCAATGGCCGCTTTGGCTGCATCATACGCTGCATTGGTTCCGGCGCTGTAGCCTGTACCCATCAGTGCAAGACCTCTGTGACTCATAACGGTTTTGACATCGGCGAAGTCGAGGTTGATATCATTGTCACCATGGGAGAGGATCACTTTTGAGATACCGCCGACAGCCTGTGCAAGAATGTCATCTACCATACGGAAACTCTCTTTGATACCAAGGTTCTTCTCTACAATAGAGAGGAGCTTTTCATTGGGTACGACAATGATGGAGTCGCTCTCACGTTTGAGTTCTTCAAGACCCTCTTTGGCCAGTTTGGTACGCTTGCGACCTTCAAATTTAAACGGACTTGTAACAATGGAAACAGTCAGTGCGCCAACCTCTTTGGCAGCCTGTGCAATGATAGGTGCTGCACCGGTACCTGTACCGCCGCCGAGGCCGGCAGAGATAAAGACAATGTCTGAGCCTTCGAGCATCGCTTTGATGTCTTCAAAGCTTTCAAGTGCCGCTTCACGTCCTTTTTCCGGTACCATTCCGGCACCCAGACCGCGTGTAGCATTGATACCCAGTTGCATTTTATAAGGTGCCAGTGATGTTTCCAGTGCCTGTGCATCGGTGTTGGCAACAATCAGGTCAATACTGTTGATACCTTCCTGAATCATGTGGTTGATCATGTTACCGCCACCGCCGCCTACGCCGATTGCTTTGATCTTTGCGCCATTGGTGTGGCACTTGGTTTCTACGATATCTATTTCGAATTCTTCCATTTCTTCCCCCTTTTTAGTGTTGTATCTTAAAATAACTGTTTGGCCCAGTTGGCAATCTTTTTGAAAGCACTGCTTTTCTCCGCATTGGGATCGGGCAGGTCATCAAAAACGATTGTTTCCGGTTTCTCTTCGTGGGCCTGCTCCTTTCTTTTGGGAGCAGGAGCAGGCTCTTCTTTGCGCTGGTCGGACTGTTGAAGACGTATATCCTCAAGATTATCGGTGTGTTCCGCTTTGGAGTGGAGCATTTCATTGTTGAAATTGATCTCATACTGTGTATGTTTGCCTGCTCTGTAGAGCAGCAGACCTACAACGGTAGAGAATGCGGGATCCTTGAGCTCTTCAAACATTCCTTCAACTTCCTGTGGTCTGCCGATACGTACCGGCATGGCAGGAAAGATCGACTGTGCAAGTTCACGGATGCCCTTGAGCTTGGTCATGCCGCCTGTGAGAATGATGCCTGCACCGATCTGTTCTTTGAGTGCCGATTTCTCCAGGGATTTGGCAAGGATCATCAATGCTTCTTCGACACGGGCGAAAATGACAGAGTGGACAATCTCCAGAGAAACGCCGTTTCGGTTCTCTTCATCACCGATGATAGGCAGTTCGATCACTTCGTTGCTTGTCTCGATCAGGTTTCCGTGACGGATCTTGACACTTTCGGCAATCTGTAACGGTGTATGGAGTGCCATAGAGAGGTCGTTCGTAATATGGTTGGAACCGACACCGAGGAAATCGTTGTATCGGATGGAGTTCCCGACATGAATGACAAGGTTGCTGGTCTGTCCGCCGAGATCGATAACGGCAACTCCAAGTTCTTTTTCATCATCGCCCATCACGGCAATTGCCGATGCGTAACCGCTCAGAACGATGCCGTCAATTTCAATACCTGCGGAACGTACTGCTTTTTTAAGGTTGGAAAGGTTGGATTTCTGTGTCATGATAATATTGACATCGACTTCCATACGGCTGGCATTCATACCAAACGGATCTTCGATGAAATCCTGGTCGTCCACTCTGAAGTTGTAGGGAAGTACGTGAATCACTTCATATTCATTGGGCACATTGGCATTATAGAGCGCCGTCTGCATGACACGGTTGATCTCCTTGATGGAGATGTCTTTATGCGGAATATTGACGATACCTGTAGAGTTGAGGCTCTTGGCATAGGCATTGGAGATGGAAACGGTTGCAGAGGTAATATTGCTGCCTGCAATGCGTTTGGCATCACTGACAGCTTTCTTGATGGATTTGGAAGCCAGTTCAATGTTGGTGATGGCACCTTTTTTGATGCCCTGGGATTTGGTGATACCGTGGCCCAGTATCTGAACCTTGCCGTTATCGATTTCTGCGATGATCGCACAGACCTTCGTAGAACCGATATCGATCGCTAAAACTGTATCACTCAATTCTTGAGTCCTCCCACATAGACTTCAGTCGGATACTTCTTGGCCAGAACCTGAATAAGGTTGGATTCAAAGACCCTCGGTTTGATTGTATTGACAGTTTCCTTGACACGTTCCGTGAGGTTTGCATCAGGAGAGAGGTGCTTTTGCGCCATAATGTCGTAGACTACAACTTTATTTGATAGCCTAATAATACCCTTTTCTTCTAAAGATGTAAAGAGTTTTTGTAGAAATTGTAAACTTTCCTGTGAATTTAACCCTTTCAGGTTGTCAGCGTCACTCAAAGTGACAAAGTCAGAAACGGTTGTATTGCTGTCGGCAATGGTCTTCACTTTTTTCTCTGCCAGTGCTGCCAGCGCTTTTTGTTTGGCATCAGCTTCATACAGTTTTGTGACAAGCGGTTTGGCTTCTTCAAAGGTCATGACTTTGGGCTCAATAACTTTTTCGATCTTGACGGTGACGTATTTGCTGTTGACAACTTTCGGTTTGAGAATGGCACCCGCATCATGCTGCTGAATCTCGCTCCAGATATCTTTGGAGAGTGTAGGGGCGTTTAGAGGCAGTGTCACGCTTTCGTCAGCATCCTGTTTGCCTTTTTTGAAGGCAATGTAGGCACGTTGTGCTGTCTTTTTTGTCTTTTTGATTTTGAGGTCTTTTGCAACCTTTTCTTTTGCTTCTTCAAAGGTCAGCTGTTTGCCGTTTTTGTCAATATAGTTGAAACTGTTGGTATCGAAGAATGCTTTGAGCTCTTTTTCATCTACCGGTGTATTGCTGCTGTCGGTCCAGAGCAGGGAGAGGGTATACTTTTTGGGTGTTGTGAATTCGGTCTTATGCGCTTCCCAGAATGCCTTTAGCTTGCCTTCATCAAGTGTCAGGTTGACATCGTCAAGTGAGAGCACTTCGTATTTGAACTTGTCAGCGACATTCAGGGCGGAACCGATGGCTTCTTCTTCAAGCGGGAGGCTTTCAACGTTAAGGAGTGTCAGAAGTTTGTTGATGGTCAACTCGTCTCTCAAACGTGCTTCGAAATCTTTGGCTTTCATGCGGCGGTTTTTAAGGAACATATTGTAAATGCTGCGGTCAAATTTTCCGTCTTTCTGAAATGCTTTGATCGATTGCAGTGTATGGGCAAGTTCATCGTCAGAGACAATGACGCCCAGTGTCTGGGCATAATTGAGCAGTCTTGCCTGCGTTTCAAGTGTGGCAAAGGCTTGCTGTACCAGTCCCATCTCTTTGGCTTTTTTCTCGTCAAACTGCCCTTTGAACATTTCGTTGTAGCGGGCGTACAGGTCGCTATAGGCCTGGTTGAGTTTTGCCTGTGTGATTTCAATGTCACCGACTTTTGCCACATTGCCTGCTTTTCCACCGAAGTTATAGCTTCCCCAGCCTACGAAACCGGCACCAATGAACGCGATGGTCGCGATCCAGATGGTCCATACGAGATAACGGTTGTGTTTCTGCATCCAACTTATCATTCTTTTATCTGCCTTCTATGCTAAAATTTGTATAATATTTTAGTCAACTTGTGGTTAATACCAATTGAAAAAAGGATATTACGTAGTGAACAACCGTAACATAGAAATGATGAACAGAGACCTTGAAGTAATCTGGCATCCCTGTACCCAGATGAAAGATCATGAAAGCCTGCCGCTCATTCCGGTGAAATCGGGGAAAGGAGTATGGCTTTATGATTTTGAGGGCAATGCTTATATCGATGCAATCAGTTCATGGTGGGTCAACCTTTTCGGGCATGCGAATCCCTATATCAACAACAGGATCAAGGAGCAGGTTGACACACTTGAACATGTGTTGCTGGCAGGGTTTACCCATGAACCCGCCATTGAACTTGCACATAAGCTGGTTGCATTGACACCGAATACACTTCAAAAAGTTTTCTATGTTGACAACGGATCAAGTGCGATCGAGGCTGCACTGAAGATGAGTTACCACTGTCACCGTAACAACGGCAAAACAAAATCACTTTTCCTTTCGTTGACAAACTCCTATCACGGAGAGACGATAGGTGCGCTCTCTGTGGGAGACGTAGCGCTTTACAAAGAGACATATGAACCGCTTTTGATAGCGAATGTACAGGTACCTGTTCCCAAAGATCAGACTCCTGAAACTGCCGAGGAGGCGCTGACAGCACTTGAAGCAATGCTTGAGGCACGTGCCGATGAGATTGCGGCATTTATCATTGAACCGTTGATCCAGGGGGCAGGCAGTATGCATATGTACCATCCTGACTATCTTGTCGGTGCGAGACGCTTGACACAACGGTATGATGTGCACCTCATTGCCGATGAGATCATGACAGGATTCGGGCGTACAGGGGAAATGTTTGCCTGTGATCTTGCAGGTATTTCTCCTGATTTTATGACACTCTCCAAGGGATTGACAGGCGGTTATCTGCCGCTTTCGGTAGTAATGACTACGGATGAAGTGTACAGTGCGTTTTACTGTGACTATAACGAATATAAAGCTTTTCTCCATTCACACAGCTATACGGGAAACCCGCTTGCCTGCAGTGCGGCACTGGCGACACTGGAGCTTTTTGAAAGGGACAGTGTTATTGAATCGAACAGAGAAAAATCACGTTATATCGCACAAAAACTTGAGCATTTCAGGACACTTGACAATGTTGCTTCGGTACGTCAACAGGGTATGGTTGCCGCGGTAGAGCTGAAAGGCTATGACCCCCGGGAACGTGTTGGTCTGGAAGTATACCGTTACGGGCTTGAGCATGGTGTGCTGCTGCGCCCGCTCGGGGCGGTTGTCTATTTTATGCCCCCCTATGTCATTACAGAGCAAGAGATCGATACGATGATGGATGTTGCCTATGAAGGCATTAAAAAATTAGAAATTAGAAATTAGAAAAGGAGCGGGGGAGGGAAAGGCTATTTTCCAAACAGCTTCCCAAACAGTCCTTTATTGGTTTTGCTAAGGCGTTCGTAGTGTGCTTTTGCGCGTTTGATACCGCGTTCCATCGCCTCCTTGTAGAGTGCTTGGGCACGTTCTTCGTCTGCTTCTACGCCGATACCATGCTCATAGAGTTGTGCAAGGTCACAGATGGCTTCGGGGTAATCGTCATCCATTGCCATGCGGTTAATGAGTGTAAATGCTTCAGGAAGATTTTGTTCGAGCACATCGCCTTTAAAAAGGGCACGTGCCAGTATGAACTGGGCATAGGGGGAATGGGTGGCAGCTGCAATAAGCAGTAACTGTGCCGCCTCAGCTTTTTCATCCTCTTTACTGCGTTGCATAACTGTTTCTATCAGTGTTTCAATCTCTGTTTCAGTATATCCCTCTGTAGCAATTTTTTGCAGCCATGTATTGACCGAGGCATAAGAACGTGACGGAAGTTCAACCGGCGGATACTGTGTGAGCATATTTTTGAATTTCTGGTCAATATAGGGGAGCGGATCGTAATAGGTTACTGTTTCACTTGTTTCTTCAGCCTCTATGGCTTCTGTTCCGGATTGCCCTGGGTCTGTAACGACTGATTCCGGTACCGTCGGATTTTCGAAGTCGGAGAGTTCTCTTTGAAGGTTTTCGTCTGTCTGGATGTCATCACTCTCTTCAGGCAGCGGATCCGGAAAAGCTGATTCGTTATGAAAAAAATCATCTTTTTCGATCACTTCTGTGTAGTTGAAGTTTTCTGTTTCGTTTCTGTTTTCAAAGAAATCATCATCCTCTTCTTCAAGGCGTGTCTGTTGAATGTAAATATTGCCCTGTAGAATATCATCGCTTTGAAGATTCAGCAGGGAATCGTAATTGATCTTCTCGTCTTTCTCAGGCAGGGAGGTATCAAACGTATCTGCATTTTCAAACTCTTCAATGTTAACAATTTCATTGGTCTGCTCCGGTGTTTCTTTTGCCGGTACTCTAAAGAGATCGAATTCTTCAATAATGGCTTCGTCTTCTTCGGGTGTCTGTATCTCATCCTGAACGGTACGCTGTAAAATGGCTTCGGGAGGGGTTTCGATGTATTCTGTGATCAACGGGAGTGTCTGGGCATAATTCTCTGCCTGCAACCCTCGCAGGATTTCCTGAATTTTTCGATCGGTCTTCAGAGGGGCAAGTTTCAGCATTTGAAGCTGTATGGTTTCCTTGTCTCCAATAGAAATGGCAAGCTTGATAATGCTTAAACGTTTCTGAGTCTGATTCATAGGTTTTTCCTGAAGAAAGTATAGTAGATAAAAAAAGTATAACGAAACTTTGCTTTACCCTACTGTCAGCATGATGCCCGTTTTATCCTCTATCTGTTTCTGTGTAATGGGTGGCAAGAACATTGTCGATACGTTCGATCACGTTTGAAATTTCTTCCGGATAACGCGCTAGTTCCTGTACTGTTTCCGGTTTCAGTATCATACCTTCGTCAATATCATCGAGCATTGTCAGATAATGCATTAGCAGGTCACGTTTTTGAGCACATTCTTTACACATGTAAAGGCTTTCACAAATACTGTCGTTAAGGTGAACATAGGCATGTTCAGTCGCATCAATAACAGCACGCAGATATCTGCTTTGACTGAGGTCATCTATATTGAGGTCTTTCCCCACTGCTACCTGAATCATTTCAAATTTTGCTTTGATAGTTTCAATCATATTTTTTGTATCCATGAAAACTCCCTCCTGTAAACGGTAATATACTTTTATTTTATCGTCAGGAAAGTGTAACGGGAAAATACTTAATTAAAAATAAATTTGTTTATTAACTAAAGGTTATTACTTAGGGCAATCAGTCTGCAAGAGTTTTCCAATATGGCGATCTTTTTTGCCATTTCGGTAATATCTCTGTCATAAGCGATCAGCCCAAACCCTT
Organism: Sulfurovum sp.; assembly: GCA_015493425.1. GTDB lineage: Bacteria > Campylobacterota > Campylobacteria > Campylobacterales > Sulfurovaceae > Sulfurovum. The sequence continues at coordinate 4,890 of WGDG01000135.1, read as the reverse complement.
TGATCAGCAGAAGATGGGCATCGTTTTTGAGAAAAAAGCGTGATACTTCGTAGGGAGCACGTTCAATCCAGTCATCAAAGTTCTTTGGGTCGTAAACAACGACTTCACCAAGTATCTGCTTTCCGTAATAGTCCTGTGGCGAAACTTTTCCGTGGCGCAGAGAGAAGGCGGTAGCATAGGGCGGCATGGTGTAGCTGACATATTTGGCGTTGGGGATACTTTCGTAAATGTGCTCATGAATATGTACGTCGTTGTTGGCAAGACTCCATCGGTAGTCACGTTTTTGGCAGTCGAGCCGGACAAGGGACTCTTCTGTCACTTTATTGAGTATGGTATCCTTGGAGTTGATGATAAAGCCGTTGGCTGTGACCCTGGCTGAAATGGAGCCGTGAAAGACGCCGAAGAAGTTCTTTTCAAACAGAGAGTGGGAAATACGCTGAATATCTTCTATGAGATGCTTATCCATACGGGGCAGCCTTTGTTAGGATTATTTTGCTATTATAACGGGTAAATTAGAAATTAGAAATTAGAAATGAGAAATTTGTGAAGGAGTGGTGTAGGGTGATGTGTACCACAGGCACTTCCTTTGGTCACCCTCACAACACCATTTCGTTTGTATTTGGATAAAGATACAGCGGATATAGAAAATGAAGGAAATATAGGTGGAAAGTCCGCATATACCGGTACTGCTTGATGAGGTGCTTGAGAGTTTTGAAGGGGTGCCTGAGGGGTATTTTGTCGACTGTACGCTTGGGTATGCCGGACACAGCAGTGAAGTACTGGGCCGCTATCCGTATTTGAAGCATATAGGTATCGACCGTGACGAGGAAGCCTTGGCTTTTTCGAAAGAGCGGCTTGCACCTTTTGCAGACAGGAGTAGACTTTACAAAGGTACCTTTGCGACGGTACTTCCCACACTGAAAGAAGCTCCTGTAACGGCACTGTTGGCCGATTTTGGTGTCTCTTCTTTGCAACTCGACAAGAAAGAGCGCGGTTTTGCCTTTGATGCCCAAACCCTTGATATGCGTATGGATGCCTCTGCACCGTTGAGTGCCTATGAGGTGGTCAACACATACCCTAAAGAGAAGCTTGAGTATATTTTTGATGCATATGGCGAGGTACGTTCCTACCGCAGACTGGCAGCAGCTATCGTGGATGCACGAGCCAAAAAGCCTATTGAAAGTGCCCGGGAGTTAAGTGCGATTATTGCAACAGTGATGCCCGCAGGAGGCAAGATACACCCATCGACCCTCCCTTTTCAGGCGATCCGTATTGAGGTAAACAATGAACTTGGAGAGATCGAAGGCTTGCTTGATGCCATTGAAGCAAAGCATTTTGAGGGGGAGGTGGTGTCGCTTATTACCTTCCATTCTCTCGAAGACCGTCTTGTGAAAAAACGTTTTAAAAAGTGGGCTACCGGATGTATATGCGATCCGCAGGCAATGCGTTGTACGTGCGGGGGAGACCATGCCCTTGGAAAACCGCTTTCGCGAAAACCGGTCACCGCTTCCAAAGAAGAGCTGAAGCATAATCCGCGCAGCCGTTCGGCAAAGCTGCGAAGTTTCCGTTTTGGAAAGGGAAGCTGAGATGGCATCTTCCAAAAAGAAGCCCAAAGCACCCAACGGCATTACAATGGGAATGCTCAGTGTTATTGTGATGGGCATGGCAATTGTTCTGATTCTGGCGCTGATCAAGATCTACTTGAGCAATCAGATCTATTATGAGAGCAAGAAGGTCAACAAGCTCTACCGTCAGGTGGAGGCACTCAAAGCAGAGAATAAAATTCTCAAACAGCATGTTGAAGCGCTTAAGTTCAAAAACCGTGTTACTGACACCATTTTTGTCATAGAAGAAGAGTAGTATGATTCGGGGATTTGTCAAGTTCGCGGTCGAACGTCCGATACTCAACCATATTCTCATGGTATTTATGCTGATCATGGCGGTGTTTGCCTATCAGAATATTGCCAAAGAGATCTTTCCTGCTTCGACACTGGATGAGATATCTATTACCGGCGGCTATGTGGGTGCGAGCGCTGACGTACTTGACAAGATGGTGGTTGAGCAGATAGAGGATGAACTCAAAAGTCTCTCTGAGATCGATACGATCTATACCACCATTCAAAACGGCATGTTTACGATAGAGGCAGATATCAAACCCGGCAATGACAAACAGCTGGTACTCTCCGATGTCAAGGATATTATTGCCAATACCAGACGTGACCTGCCTTCAGATATGGATGAACCGGTTGCCAAAGTGGTAGTGCACGATTATCCGTTGCTGCTGGTGGCCATCTCCGGTGACGTACCAAAAGAGAGGCTGCTCGATGTGGCAGACAAGCTCAAAAGTGACCTTGCGCTTATCAAAGATCTCAGCGGTATCGTTATCCGTGGTGATGCGGATGAAGAGGTGCTCGTAACACTCGACCAAAAGAAACTCGATGCCTACGGCCTCTCCAAAACAGCGGTCTATAAAGCAATCAGCCAGATCGCTTCCATTTTCCCTGCCGGAACCATCGATGCTGCGGGTGATCACCTTTACATCTCTACGATCAACGGAGAGAAGTCAGCCGGAGCCATCGATGATATTTTGCTGGGTATCAACGGCAAACACATCCGACTCAAAGATATCGCCACGGTACGCATTGGTCTTGGCGACCCTAAGCAGATATCGCATTTCAACGGCAAACCCAATATTTCGCTGAATATCAACAAAACCAAAGAGGGCAATGCCATTGCTTTGAGTAAACAGGTGCGGCAGGTACTCCAAACCTATTCAAAAAAGTATAAAGATATCACCTTCGAAGCCTATACTGACACTTCTGTATGGGTTAAAAACCGTTTGAACCTTGTTTCCTCGAACATTCTTTTCGGACTTATTCTTGTCTTTGCAGCACTCTTTCTCTCGGTCAATGCGCGTATTGCCTGGGTCGTTGCCATTGGTATTCCAACCTCTTTTTTCATTACCCTCATTGCGGCAGATGCCATTGGTTACAGCCTGAACATGCTTACGATGCTGGGTGCACTCATTGCCCTTGGGATGCTGGTAGATGAAGCCATTGTCGTGGCAGAGAACATTTACCGGCATCTGGAAATGGGCAAGTCTCCCAAAGAGGCGGCTATTGACGGAGCGGTAGAGATGTTCCCCGCTGTATTGACGGCGACACTCACAACCGTATTTGCATTTTTGCCGTTGCTGATCATGAGCGGAAAAATGGGAATGTTCATGCAGGTGTTGCCGGTGATGATCTCTATTTTGCTGCTCTCTTCGCTCTTTGAGGCATTTTATTTTCTCCCGTTACACGCAAAAGAGTTTTTCAGTATCGGCAATGTGAAAACCATGCAAAACCATGAAGGCGGCTGGACGCGCTTTGTTGCTGCCTACAGCCGTTTTCTTGAAAAACTGCTGATGCATAAGTGGCGTTCACTGATACTCCTTGTACTCTTTATTGTGGTGGCAACGATAGGCATGATGAAGGTTACGAAATTTCAACTCTTCCCCGAGTTTGATGCACAGCAGATTTACCTGAACGGCAAAGTGGACATTAACCATGATCTGCGTGAGACAGAAAAGTATGTTACGCAGATTGAAAAAGCGTTGCTGAAACGGCTGAAGAAAGAGGATGTCGATTCTGTCACCTCGGTCATCGGGTTCAAGTTCAATCCCGATGCGAGTTTCGAAGTGGGGGACAACCTTTTTCAAATCTTCATCAATCTGCATGAGAAAGCACCGGAAAACTTCTTTGACCGTTACATCAATCCCATTTTTTCACTTGAATATGATGACAGCGATATGATACGCCGCCGTAAAGCCCAGGAGATCGTCAAAGAGGTACAAAAACAGGTGGTGGACAAGTTCCGGAAGATCAAAATCAATGAAAAGCCGCTCTATGAAGAGTTTAACATTTATGTGCAGCAGGCAGGTATTGTCAGCCATGATATCGAGATAGGGTTCAGTGCAGAGGATGAAAAGAAGATGCTTTCAGCCCTGCACCGCATCGAAAAAGCCCTTTCCCACATAAAAGGAGTGGAGGATATTTCCGATAATGCCAATGAGGGAGAGCGGGAGCTTAAACTGCGCGTGAATGAATACGGACAGCAGTTAGGCTTTAGTGAAACCTACATAGTCAATGTCCTCCGCGGTGCTTTTTTGAAAGCAGAGTACGGCAAGATGTTCAATGCCAAGGGGCTGATACGTATCCGTATTGAAGATGCCTACAAGAAAAAGCAGGGTGCACTTGGAGACTTCCGGCTCACGACACCTGACGGGCAGCAAATGGTGAGGCTCAAAGACATTTGCGATTTTTACTACCAAAAGCGTTTTGTCAAGATATTTAAAGAGGATGGACAAAAGGTACGTTCGCTCTTTGCCCGTGTCGACAAGCACAGCATTACCCCTTCGGAAGTGATGGATCGTATCCGTCCGATGCTCGACACACTGGAAAATGCCGGTGTGAAGGTGATCATCAAAGGGGAAGAGAAAGAGAACCGTCAGATCAAAAAAGAGATGGCTGAAGCGGCTGTAATTGCTGTTTTCCTTATTTTTCTGACGCTGGTATGGATGTTCAATTCGGCCATACTGCCGCTGATTATTCTGTCGACTATTCCGTTGTCGGTACTCGGGGCACTGGCAGGCACGAAACTGATGGGTATCCACATGACGCTTCCCGGTATTATGGGTATCATCGGGCTTGCAGGGGTGGTAGTCAATGACGGGCTGATCATGCTGGACTTTATCAAGGACAGTAAAGATTACGCTGAAATATCCCACAAAGCGGGTATGCGTCTAAGACCGATCATTCTTACGTCGGTAACCACCGTACTGGGGCTCTCTTCTCTCATGTTCTTTGCCAGCGGGCAGGCACTCATTTTACAGCCAATGGCAGTTTCCCT
>WGDG01000134.1 GCA_015493425.1 Sulfurovum sp. | reverse complement strand
GAAAGCTTCTCTTCATGTTCCTGCTTCAGACGCTTTTTCTGCTTCAGGAAGAAGTTTTTCAAAGACTCATACTCATTTTGTACTTCATCACTGTAAGACTGTACTACACCTCTAAGTGCAAAACGGTTCACACCTTTGATGATCTCTTCCGGAATTTTCTCTCCGGCTTTGTACTCTGTCTCACCGATAGTAACATCTTTGACAAGCGGCTGTTCGGAAAGGTAGCGTGAAATTCTGAGAATCTCTTCACGGTCGATCATCAAAAGCTGATCATGATGATCACTGTCAAGCTGTGCTTTTTCTTCTTCGTATGCCTGAATCGCACGAGCATCTTTTTCATACCCTTTTTTGGTAAAGACTTTGATGTCGACAACGACCCCTTCCATAGAAGCAGGACAATAAAGAGATTTGTTGACCACATGACCTGCTTTTTCTCCAAAGATCGCACGCAAGAGTCGCTCTTCCGGTGTCGGCTTGATCTCACCTTTTGGAGAGACTTTACCTACAAGAATCATTCCCGGCTTCACATAGGTACCGATTTTGACAATACCGCTCTCATCAAGGTGCAGCAGTTCATCTTCACGAATATTCGGAATATCTCTGGTGATCTCTTCCGTCCCGTGCTTGAGCTCACGCGCCTCTACCTCTTTTTCGTAAGTGTGTACAGAGGTAAAGGTGTCTTCACGGATAATTTTCTCAGAGACAATAATCGCATCCTCGTAGTTATATCCGTACCAAGGCATAAAGGCGACCATAATGTTCTTACCGATGGCAAGTTCACCCTGATCCATGTTCGCACCATCCGCAATGACCTGACCCGCAGCAATTTCATCACCGAGCTTGACAATAGGTGTCTGCGTAAAGGTGGTATTCTGGTTGGTACGCATATTCTTCTCAAGCGCATAGTGATCAATGAAGACCCCTGTCTCATCTTCACCCATGATATAAATGCTGTTCGCATCTACTTTCTCTACTCTACCCGCACGTTTGGCCTTGACCGCTTCCCATGCATCACGGGAGACGATTGCTTCCATACCTGTACCCACAACCGGAGCCTCGGTCTTGAGCAGTGGTACTGCCTGACGCTGCATGTTCGACCCCATCAGAGCACGGTTTGCATCATCGTGTTCAAGGAACGGGATCAATGCTGCCGCAGAACCGGAGATCATCAATGGTGAAATATCAATCAGGTTAACCCTGCTTCTATCATTCAACTCAATGTTTCCGTTGAGTCGTGTTTCGATCAGGTCTTCTACGATATAACCGTTTTCATCTACTTTGGTTGAAGCAGGTGCGATACATTTGTCTTCTTCCTGTGTTGCAGTCACATAAACAATCTCGTCGGTTACTTTGCCGTCTTTAACCACTTTATAAGGCGCTTCAATGAAACCGTGTTCATTGACTTTCGCATATGTTGCCAGGGTGTTGATCAAACCAATGTTCTGACCTTCCGGTGTTTCAATAGGACAAATACGTCCATAGTGGGTTGGGTGTACATCACGCACTTCAAATCCGGCACGCTCTTTGACAAGACCGCCTTCACCCAGTGCAGAGAGACGTCTTTTGTGCGTCACTTCAGAAAGCGGGTTGGTCTGATCCATAAACTGTGAGAGCTGACCGCTCGAGAAGAACTCGAGAATAGTATTAGTGATCATCTTGGAGTTGACAAGATCGTGTGGCATCAGTTCATCAAGTGAGCCCGAAATGGTTGTCATCTTATCCTTGATCGCCTTTTGCATCTTGATAAGCCCATTATGCAGCTCGTTTCCAAGCAGCTCGCCGATCGCACGGATACGTCTGTTACCAAGGTGGTCACGGTCATCGATATGTCCCTGGCCGTTCTTGACTTTAATAAGATACTTGACAGTATTGATCAAATCGTTGGCAGTCAACACTGTTGCATACTCAGGTACATCAAGACCCAGCTTATGGTTCATCTTCATACGACCTACCTGTGTCAAGTCGTAACGCTCAGGGTCAAAGAAAAGCTGTTTGAGGAATGTCTTCGCCGCTTCAGGTGTGACAGGCTCACCCGGTCTCATTACCTTGTAGATACGAATTGCAGAGAGAACATTCTCATCATCGATCTCTTCAGTCTGTTTGAGCAGTCTCAGGCTCTCCTGGTCAGCGATGAAGGCATTAATAATTGACTTGTCGGTACCTTCTGCAAGGTCATTGATGATCTCAATAGTATCGATACCCTGTTCGATCATCTTTTTGAGTTTTGTTTCATCCAGCGGAGTCACAACATCGTAAAGCACTTCACCGCTCTCCTGGTCAATAACAGGGGAAGCGAGGTGACGCTCCATCAGTACGTCAAGCGGATACTCGATCCACTCCAGCCCCTCTTCGATGAGCTTCTGTGCTTTCTTCTTTGTCAAGCGCTTTCCGGCACTGACAACGACGTTACCGTCCATATCCTTAACATCGTACTCAGCACGTCCGCTAAAGTCATTTGGGTCAAACTTAACAAGAAAACGATTGTCTTTGATTTTGATCTCTTTCGTCGGATAGAAAAGTTTGACAATATCGTCTTTAGAGTAATCGAGCGCTCTAAAAAGAATGGTGACAGGAATCTTTCTTCTTTTATTGATACGTGCATAAAGAATATCTTTTGCATCATATTCAAAGTAAAGCCAGCTACCGCGGTCAGGAATAATCTGTGCCGAATAGAGCAGACTTGAATTGACTGTTGTTCCTTCTTCTTCCTTGAAAATAACACCGGGACTTCTGTGCAGCTGGTTGACAATAACCCTTTCAACACCGTTAACAACAAATGATGTTCTATCTGTCATTAAAGGAATATCACGGACAAAAACAGCCTGCTGTTTAATCTCTTTGGGATCGAGTTTCTCACCGGTCTTCTCATCACGGTTCCAGATGATCAGTTCTATATTCATTTTCAGGGAAACCGCATAGGTAAGCCCTCTCTCCATACATTCTCTGACTGTATATTTCGGTTTAATGATTTCTGAATTTTTGTACGTCAGGGTCAGACGGTTTTGCTGATCATGAATCGGGAATGCAGAACGGAAAACCTTCTCAAGCGTAGAGCTTTTACGGTCTCTTTCTCCGAGCATGAGAAAATCTTCGTAACTCTTTTGCTGAAGCTGGAGCAGGTTGGGGATCTCTATCTCTCTGGGGGTCTTGGAAAAGTCGACGCGAAGTCTGTTACCAGAATGCAAAGAATTTAACATGTTTATCCTTATGGTGATGGTTGGTTATGAATGGTTGTGTCGTTTGTTTCAGACGTCTAATATTGAACATAGAACAAAGGTTCAGATCAGGCACACTAAGAAACTATTAGAGGAGGGTATGAAATGTCTCCGAATAGTTTATCGCTGTACCCGAGGCAGTTGGGTAACACACAAAGAGGGGTTGTACCCCTCTTTTAAAAAAGCTTGAAGCTTATTTCAGCTCACAAGAAGCACCAGCTTCTTCGATCTGTTTTTTGAGCTCTTCTGCTTCTTCTTTAGAAACACCCTCTTTAAGAACAGACGGAGTATCTTCAACAGCAGCTTTCGCTTCTTTCAGTCCAAGACCGGTAATCGCTCTTACAACTTTAATAGTGTTGATCTTCTTAGGACCTGCATCAGTCAGAACAACATTGAACTCAGTTTGCTCTTCTTCAGCTTCAGCAGCACCACCGGCACCACCGGCAGCAACGACAGTTGCCTGTGCAGTTACACCAAATTTTTCTTCAAATTCTTTTACAAGCTCAGAAAGCTCAAGTACAGAAAGGTTAGAAATAAATTCTAATACATCTTCTTTAGTTGTTGCCATAGTTTTTTCCTTTTATGAACAATTTTTCAGATTTACCAAGATTTGCCTCTTGTCAAAAGAGCCGTGCGGCTCTCACCCCACATTAAGCCTCTTCTGATTCTTTTTTCTCAGCAAGCGCTTTCAAGCCGATAGTAAAGTTGGTGATCGGTGCATTCCAAACATTGAGAAGCATACCAAGCAGTTCGTCTCTTGTTGGAAGTTTTGCCATCGCATTGATGGTTTCCATAGACGCCACTTTACCTTCGATCAAACCTGTTTTGATCGAAAAGTGTTCTTTGAACTGTGTAGCCGCTTTATCAGCGATCTTACAAGGCAATACCTGAGTATCACCCCAGATTACAAGGTTGGTATCTTTGAAATCAACCGGCTCACATCCTGCATTTTCCAATGCAATCGCAGCCAGTCTGTTCTTGATGACCTTAACTTTTGTCTCTTCTTCACGTGCCATATTACGCACTGCTTCGAGATCTTCAACAGTCATACCCTTGTAATCACAGACGATGATGGCACCAGCGTCTTTAAACGCTTCAGTCATCTCTGCTACAAGTTCTTCTTTTCTAGCTCTAGTCATTTCTACTCCTTCCGACCTTCAAACAGGGTGCACCGAAAGTGCCCGCCCGGTATTTCTACCAGACTAATTAAGCTTACGCCCCCGTTATCTTCAGTCTAAGATCAAGACCTTGGCAAGCCTAAGTCTTCAGCCGTAAAAGCGCACTTTTACCGATGAAAATTAGTATATACAGGGAGGAAAACCTCCGCTGTAAATCAAGTTTACTTGATATCCATTACTTCAGCAGTGTCAAGTGTCACTGACGGGCTCATTGTCAGGGATACTGCCGCGTTGGTGATGTATCTACCCTTTGCAGATGCAGGCTTCGCTTTATTGATCGCTTCCATAAAGGTATTAAAGTTCTCTTTGATCTTCTCAGTGTCAAAAGAGACTTTACCGATACCTGCATGGATATTACCTTTTTTGTCGACACGGAAGTTTACCTGTCCGCCTTTTGCATTCTCAACTGCTTTTGTGACATCCATAGTGACAGTACCTGTTTTAGGGTTAGGCATCAGCCCTTTGGGTCCGAGGATTCTTGCTACTTTACCAAGAACACCCATCATATCAGGAGTAGAGATAACGATATCGAAATCGATATTCCCTGCCTGAATCTGCTCAATCAGTTCGTCCGAACCAACAAGATCAGCACCGGCTGCTTTTGCTTCATCAGCTTTTGCATCTTTTGCAAATACGGCAACTCTGACGTTTTTACCCGTTCCATTAGGAAGAACAACAGACCCTCTTACCATTTGATCAGCATGTCTTGGGTCAACGTTTAGATTCAGTGCCACTTCGACAGTTTCGTCGAATTTTGCAGACTTGAGCTCTTTAAGTGTAGCCATTGCCTCATCTACACCATACTTTTTAGTCGGATCGATTTTTTTAAGAAGTGCTTCTCTTCTTTTGCTAAGTTTCTTTGCCATTGTTTTCTCCGCTTTCTATGCTCCCACATCTTTTAAATCATGTGGTTGTGATTGTTTCAAGGTAGATATTAATCTACGATCTCTACACCCATACTTCTACAGCTTCCTGCAAGGATTCTTGCTGCTGCTTCTCTGTCAGTTGTATTGAGGTCTGCAATCTTTTGATCGATGATCTCTTCAAGCTGCGCTTTTGTAATTGAACCGACCTTGTTAAGCAGTGGGTTGTCTGTACCTTTTTTCAGTCCTGCTGCTTTGAGGATCAGGTCTGAAGCAGGTGGTTGCTTGGTTTCAAATGTAAAGCTTCTGTCAGTATAGACAGTAACAATGACAGGGATTTTGAAGCCCATTTTATCTTTTGTCTTTTCGTTGAATGCTTTACAGAATTCCATAATATTGACACCACGCTGACCGAGTGCCGGCCCAACTGGTGGTGATGGGTTAGCCTGACCCGCAGGGATCATCATTTTAAACTTTTCAGCTATTTTCTTTGCCATACTGTTCTTCCTTTGTGTGATTTGACCGTAGAGGCCTTATATGATCTTCTCTACCTGAGTATAGAGAATTTCAACTGGTGTGTTTCTACCAAAGATTGAAACGTTCAGCTTCAGTTTACCATGATCAAGATCATACTCTTCGACCATACCGGTAAAGTTTGCAAACGGTCCGTCGATAATACGTACCATTTCGCCCGTTTCGAAATCGACCTTCGGACGAGGAGCCTGTTTCTGCTCCATTTTGTCGAGGATCACTTTGATATCCGCTTCAGTAAGAGGGGTTGGTGTTTTTTGTTCACCGATAAATCTAGATACTTTCGGCAAAGACTGAATCTTGTGCCACAGATCAGTATCCAGGTCTATCTGTGCAAATACATACCCTGAATAGAGTGTACGCTCGGTAATTTTCTTTTCGCCATTTTTAACTTCGATGACCTCTTCGGTAGGAACAACGATTCGTTCGATTTTATCTTCGATACCGTAATCTTTTGCAAGCTGTTCAATGCCTCTTTTAACAGCCTGTTCACTGCCTGCATATGTTTGAATTGCATACCATTGAAATGCCATTGTGTGTCCTAATTATAAAACTGAAGCTACGATGGCTGACATCATAAGATCAACCAATGCTAAAAATATTGAAATGACAGTTACTACGAGAACAACTGCTAAAAATGCTTGTCTTACCTGTACTTTGGTTGGAAATATTACTTTATGCAGCTCTGCTCTTGCATTTGCGATAAATGTTGAAAATTTTCCCATAGTATGTTTACCTTTGTTATGGCAGGCCAAGAGGGGCTCGAACCCCCGGCACCTGGTTTTGGAGACCAGTGCTCTACCAACTGAGCTATTGGCCTAAAGAAAAGAGTGAAACCTTACAGCTTCATCTCTTTGTGAACAGTGTGCTCTTTACACCACTTACAGTATTTTTTCAATGCAAGTTTTTCTGTTGTCGTTTTTTTGTTCTTTGTTGTGTGATAGTTACGTCTTGTACACTTCTCACATCCTAGGTGAACAGTTTCTCTCATGGTTATCTCCTAATTGTAAGGGCTGCGAAAGGCAAAGCCTCTCGCAAAGTTGTCTTAAGCAATGATCTTAGAAACAACACCCGCACCAACAGTTCTACCACCTTCACGGATAGCGAATCTTGTACCCTCTTCGAGAGCGATTGGTGCGATAAGTTCAACGTCGATTTTAACGTTGTCACCTGGCATAACCATTTCAGTACCTTCCTGAAGCTGTACTGAACCGGTAACGTCTGTTGTACGTACATAGAACTGAGGTCTATAGTTGTTGAAGAATGGTGTATGTCTACCACCTTCCTCTTTTGTCAGTACATATACTTCTGCTTCGAACTTGGTGTGAGGTGTGATTGAACCTGGCTTACAAAGAACCATACCTCTTTGTACTTCTTCTTTACCGATACCACGGATAAGAACACCACAGTTGTCACCTGCGATACCACAGTCCATTTCCTTACGGAACATTTCAACACCTGTAACAGTTGTTTTCATTGTGTCTTTAAGACCAACGATTTCAACTTCGTCACCAACACATACCTGACCACGGTCAACTTTACCGGTTACAACTGTACCACGTCCCTGAATAGTAAAGATGTCTTCGATAGGCATCAGGAAGTCTTTGTCAGTTTCACGTTTAGGCTCTGGAATATAGTTATCTACTTCGTCCATAAGAGCGATGATTTTTTCAGACCATGGTCCGATATTACCTGCTTTTGCTTCTTCAAGTGCCTGGAATGCTGAACCGGCTACGATTGGTGTATCATCACCCGGGAAGTCATACTCAGAAAGCAGTTCGCGAACTTCCATTTCAACCAGTTCGAGCATCTCTTCTTTGTCTTCTTCGTCAAGCTGATCTTCTTTATTCAGGAATACAACGATGTATGGTACACCTACCTGCTTGGAAAGAAGGATGTGCTCACGAGTCTGAGCCATTGGTCCGTCAGTTGCAGCGATAACGAGGATCGCACCATCCATCTGAGCAGCACCGGTAATCATGTTTTTAACATAGTCGGCGTGACCTGGACAGTCAACGTGGGCATAGTGTCTGTTCTCAGTTTCATACTCTACGTGAGAAGTAGCGATTGTGATCCCTCTTTCTCTCTCTTCTGGAGCGTTGTCGATCTGATCATAGTCCATCATTGCAGTTTCGTTCTTTGTCGCAAGTACAGCAGTAATTGCAGCAGTAAGAGTGGTCTTACCATGGTCGACGTGACCGATAGTACCGATGTTAACGTGCGGTTTCGTACGTTCGAATTTTTCTTTAGCCATGCTTTTCTCCTAGCTTAAATTGTTGATTTAAAGGCAGTATTATAGCCAAAACATCTTAACCTATATGGACAGAACTGTTACAAGGATGTAACACTTTTGTCCATATCTGGTTCTGGAGCCCATAGTGAGACTTGAACTCACGACCTCTTCCTTACCAAGGAAGTGCTCTACCCCTGAGCCATATGGGCGTACCTGTGTCGATTATCAGTTAAACGCAATAGAAGTTCTATTTATGGTTTAATTGATGACAAGTATGGTTTTGGAAAGCTTAATATGTGAAGTAATTTCTGTTAAGTACATAATTCACACAGCTCCCAGTTCATGGAGCGGGAAACGGGACTCGAACCCGCGACCCTCAGCTTGGAAGGCTGACGCTCTAGCCAACTGAGCTATTCCCGCGTCTTTGTATGACTTAACATGGTGGTGAGT
>WGDG01000133.1 GCA_015493425.1 Sulfurovum sp. | reverse complement strand
GGCGGGCTGCCGCTGATCGTATTTAACACGACCGATGACATTACCAAGAAGATGAACCAGGTTACTGAAATGTATGTGAAACTTGCCAAATAGAAAGGAGCCGCGATGAAAAAGGTTCTATATTTTGTGCTGTTGTTTTTTATGGGCTATAACGGTGTTGCACAGGCATCACCGGCACACAGTTCAAAAAAGAGCAGTATGGAAAGTGCCAAAGTGACACGGGGAAATGTGCAAATTATTGAAGCGACAGAAAACATACGTTATCTCAGTCAAAAGCTTGGGAAAGAGTATCTTTTCTTTTTCCTAAACCCTGAAAATGAAAAAATACATAAAGATCTTTATGCATCATTGGACATGCTGGGAGAGAGTTTACGGGATATTTCCATGGTGACAAAAGATGAAGATACGCAGGATGTTTTGGAGTTTCTGGCTTACAGCAAAGAGGAAATATCGGCTTTTCTTAAGAAAAAACCGACGAGAGATACCGCTGCGTTGATGCTTGACTACAGCGAAACACTCCTTGAAGGGGCAGATTCTATAGGAAAAACCTACGCCTATGACTTTTCCAAAGAGGAGAAGATGCTGGTTGCATCCAAAAATATCAAATATCTGCTGGAGCGTATGGGAAAATATTATATGGCATTGCAACTGGGATTAGATACGGAAAATAACAAAGCAAATATGAAACAGGCTCTCCAAGATCTTGGAGTAGAGTTTACACGTTTCAATGAGTATCCTTATCCGGAAACATTGAAAAAGACAGAACTGTTACTTGCCAATATCCTTTCATCGGATATCCGGGTTGTTCAGGAGGAAAACAGATATTTTATTCCGTCTTTATTGCTTGACTCTATCTCCTTTTTTGAAGAAAAGGCAGACGTTTTGGCACTGTACCATAGTAAAAACCTGTAGAAGGAGTACAGTATAATGAAAAGAATTTTTAATAACAAAACAATTTTTTATATTCTGTTTTTGGTTGTATTTATCGGGTTGGCTGTCTCATCATGGTATGCGTACAGAGCATACCGTGAATACCGTGCAGCACAGGTAAAAGAGAAAGAAGTTGTTTTTGTCAGGAACATTGCCAATCTTGAAAGTGGGCTGATTGATGAAGTACTTGCAAGTGTGCAGATGATGGGGAGCAAAAACAGAACAGAAGTGAAGGGAAAACGGAACGTTGTACTGGGACAGATTTCTGATTTTACATCCTGGATCGAGAAAAATCCAAAATTTGAAGAAAAAAGTATCTATTTGACTGATATGCGTAAAAACCTTGGTTTCCTGCATAGTAAAATTGATACAGTTGCCAATAATTATGCCGATATTTTTTTCAATGAATATGGTGAAAATATTTTTGAACCGTTAACAGAGATGTATGAAAATGCAACCATACCGATGAAGATCTTTCCCACTTTCGTACGTCTGGAAAAGTTGAGATACCGTCTTGCATTGGAAGAGGCGTTCTTGGAAGCAACTGTTCAAGACAGAATGCCTATGACAGCCAAATCACTCACTGCCTGGGACAGAATACATACCAAAAACGTATTTCCTTTGTATGATGAGAAGAGTATTACGCTGCCATTCTCGGTTGATGCCTTTGACCGGCTGGGTGTGGATGACACAGCGATGATACTGATGGGGGCAAAAAATGGAAAATATGCTGTCAGCAGCGAAAATGTACATCAGGTTTTTGAAAAAAAGCGTACATTGCTTGAAGGTGTTTTAACAAATATGCTTTCGAAAATGCAGCGACAGTTTGCAGCACAGACAGAAATGCAGCGGCAGAAGATGGAACAGTATCTGTATGTATCTCTTTTCTTTGCTGCCATTGCACTGTTCCTGCTTTATCTTTTCCGGATTATGTATAAAGAGAAAAAGCTGCTTGAAAACACGCTTAAGAGCATCGAGATTGGGCTTACCCCTGAAAAGAGCAAGGAGCTTAAACAGATCATTGCTTCAAGGGATACAGGAAAAATCTATGCTTTCCTCGCGCAGACGATTAACGAAGCAAATGAAGCGAACAAAGAGACTTTTCTTGCCAATATGTCCCATGAGATTAGAACACCGCTTAACGGTATCATCGGCTTTACCGATCTGCTCAAAGAGACACCGCTGAATGTAGAGCAGAAAGAGTTTGTCGATATTATCCATACCAGTTCCAATCACCTTGTCGGGATCATCAATGATATTCTGGACTACTCTAAAATGGGGTCGGGCAAATTTGAGATCGAGTCGATTCCATTCAATGCTTATGAAGTCTTTGAAGCAGCGGTAGAGTCCTACGCGGCAAAAGCCTTCTCCAAAGATATTGAGCTGGGTATCTACATTGACCCTACCATCCCGCAAACCCTGGTCGGTGACCCTACCAAAGTGTCACAGGTGATCATCAACCTGATCAGCAATGCGACGAAGTTTACTGAAGTGCATGGTGCGATCAATGTCATTATCAGTAACGTAGGAGAGACTGAAGATGAGATAAAACTGCACTTTTCTATTTCCGATACGGGTATCGGGATTTCAGAAGAACAGAAAGCGAAAATTTTTGAAGCTTTCTCTCAGGCGGACAGTTCTACCAGCCGTAAATACGGCGGTACAGGGCTTGGGCTCTCCATTTCAAGCAGGATCGTCTCTTACATGGGCGGAAAACTGGATGTCGACAGTACGCCGGGAGAGGGGTCAACTTTCTTCTTTGATATCAGCTTCAAGAAAGCGAAAGATGTTGAACAGATCAATTACGCACATCGTTTTAAAGGCTTGAGTGTAGGATTGGTCTTGCCGTCAGAAGATATTTACAGACAGGTTGACATTAACCTGATCGCATATTTTGATTACCTTGGTGTATCATTAACTGTGTATTATGGTACTGAAATATTTGAAGCAGATGAAGGGTCACTGCCGGATGTGATCTTCTTCTTCCAGTCCTATACCCGCCATAAAGGTGAACTTGAACGTTACTTTACCCTGGGAAGAAAACTGGTACTGGTGACCACGGGTGAACTCCAGAGAGATTTCAATGTGCCTTCGGACAAAGTGACAAAGATCATTTACAAACCGGTCAATTTTACCAAACTGGTGACAGCCCTGGAAGTGTGTGAAAAAGATGAGGAGCCGACAGAAGCAGAGGCAGTTGAAAAAGACTACTACAGGTTTGAAGGCATTCATGCACTGGTTGCTGAAGATAATGTGATCAACCAAAAACTCATTAGAAGGGTACTTGAAGGATTTGGCTTGACAATCACCGTTGCCAATAACGGAGAAGAAGCATTCAATCTGCGAAAACAGAATGACTATGATCTGATCTTTATGGATATTCAAATGCCGGTGATGGGAGGGATTGAAGCGACAGCTGAGATTTTACGTTATGAGAAGTTGAACCGTTTGAAACATATTCCCATTATTGCTTTGACTGCCAATGCCCTGCAGGGAGACAAAGAGAAGTATCTTGAAGCAGGGATGGACAACTATCTTTCCAAACCGATTGATCTTGACCGGCTCAATACAGTGCTGTATGAGTACTTCCCCGCAAAAGCCCTTAAGAAGAACAAAGAAGAGAATGTTGCCGAAAATGGGTCACAAGAGAAACATGTAAATGACTTGAACGCATCAAAAAATGTCGAAAAAGAGGCTAAGACCCAGAATGACAGGGAAGATGGAAATAGGCAAAATGCTGAAACTGTTACAGAGCATGAAGCTGAAGTGTCAGATACTTTGAACGAGGAGAATGTCGTAGATAGTAAGCAGCCTTTGGAACAGGCTGAAGCCGATATCCTGCTGTATCACTCCTTGGGTATGATTGGCAATCTGTATGAGAAGATGCTGAACAATCTTGGCTATACGGTAGAGAAAGTTAATTCAGAAGATGCCTTGATGGATCAGATTGTTCAAAAGCAATACAGATATGTGTTGTTTGACGGACGCCCTTTTGTCAGGGTGGGATGTCTGATTTCCGATACCATCAAAGACAGCGGTGCCATACCGATCGTGATCCGCGCACCGCATCAGAAAATGGATTTTTGCTGTGAAGAGATCATTGAAGGCATACATGTCTCTGAAGTGAAAGAAAAACTACAGAAGTATCAATAAGATATTTTTGCAAGATACAGCCCGGCAGGAGGTGCAAGCCTGGTGATGCTTTTGCATTCGCCGGAAAGTTGTTGCATCAGCGTTTCTTTGGAAAGCATACCGAGGGCATACTGCATACTGCTCTCCACCATCATTCTTACCTGGGATCTTAAAAAACCGTTTGCTTCAAAGGTGATGACATGAATATGCTGTCTTGTGTAATGGCGGGCAGTAAAAAGGGTGCGTACTGTCGAATGCGGCTCTGAGCCTGTCTTGTGAAAGTAACGAAAGTCATGCTCTCCTTCAAACAGGCAAAGCGCTTCATGAAGTTTATGCACGTCAAATCCGGCTGGATAATATGAAAGATATTTTCGTTCAAATACAGTCGGAACTTGTGTTTTGAAAAGATAGCGGTATAAACGTTTTTTGGCATCAAAGCGTGCATGAAAATTATCGGGTACTTTTTTCAGGGAGCGAAACCGGATAGCATCAAGTCGTCGGTTGAAAATGTGTTGGAGTTTTTCAAGATCCTGCCAGTAATCCGGCAGATCGAAATGGATTACTTGTCCGGTGGCATGGACGCCCCGGTCAGTTCTTCCACTACCGACAATTTGCGTTTCTATGTGCAGTTGATTTAACACCGCTTCTATGTATCCGGTAACGGTCTGTGGTGTGCTTGTTTGACGCTGAAACCCGTAAAAGGCACTGCCGTCATAGGCAATGGTGGCCTTGACGCGCATTAAAAATACCTCGCTACCCGTTTTTGAAAGAGTATATACCCTGCGGCAACTGTCAGAATTACGGCTGCAGCAAGCAGGAGTGGTGAGCCCCACTTTTCAAGAGAAGAAGCAGTAAGATAGAGGAGCAGTGTGGTACCGAAAATGATTGTAAAGGCATGGTTTTCCTGATACCTCGGGTTGATCATCGCAAAGGCTGAAACCATATAGAGTGCCAATATCGGAATGAGGCTGACATAGAGAAAAAAGAAGAGCCGGTGCATAATGCGCTTGTCTACAGCAGCCTTTTCCCAGTAGGCAATAATATTTTCAAAGTGAAAACTCTGAGGCTTTACACTGTCGAATGCTTCTAGTGTCCTGTACTCGGCCTGTTGGAGATGATCTTTGCTGTAAGTGTAGCCAAAACCGTTGTAGAGCAGTAGAGATGTCTGTCCATTGTTTTTGTTCATTTTTCCTTTTTGGGCTGCAAAAAACTGTTCATTTTTCATATCGGTCCGGTTGTAGATGACGAGGTCATGAAAAAGACCGTTGTCTTCCTTTTCTTTGACATAGACATAAAAATCACCGAATTTCTGTCCCAGTTTGCCCGGAATGATGTTCAGTTTGGCCTCTGCTTTTTTTTCATCTTTGAACGACTTGTAGAGCTGTTTGCTCATGGGCATTGCCAAAAAGGAAATGGTTAGCAGCAGGAGTGAAAAGAGCAGGGCAATGAGCCAAATGCCTCGCAGTATCTTTTTTGCAGGCATCCCCAGTGCATAAAGGGCAATGAGCTCGTTGTCTGAAGAGAGACGCAGCAGTGTATTGGCCAGTGCAGCAATAAAAGAGAGTGGCAGGGTATAGAAAATAATATCAGGTATGGAGTAGCTGAAAAGCTGCAGCAGTTCACCAAAGCTGATCTGTATCTGTGCGGTCAGTGCAGAGATCTTGACAAGGTAGATCAGTGAAATGATGAAAAAAAAGGGCAGGAAAATTGTCATGAACGACTTGGTAAAGTTCGTTGAGATGTACCCCCTGATACTAACCATAGATCAGCTTCTCCAGAAGTTGTGTCGCCTGGGTATCATAAAGATAGACAATAAAGGTCGCCATGGCAAGAAAAGGAACGAAAGGGACACCGCTGTCACGTTTGATGAGTGCAGGGATCATTGCCAAAATCGCGGAGAGAAAGATGGCTACAAAAAAGTTGGGAAAGCCAAGCAGTGCACCCATCGTACCTGCAACAATGACATCGGCACCGCCCATTGCTTCACGCCGTGCTATCAGTGAGGAGAGCAGACCGATGAGGTAGAGCCCGCCTGCAGCGATGGCTGCATACATTGCCGCATGCAGAAAGTCAGGCTGTACAAGGGCGAAGGCAAGCGCAGCGAAGTTAACATTGTCGGGAACGGCCATATATTTGAAATCTATCATTACCAGTGCAAAAAGTGCGGCAAAAGAGCCGGCCACAAAAGGCAGGTACCATACCAGACCCAGTTTGAAGTAGAGTGCGGTGAAGATAAGACCGGTAACCAATTCGACTATCGGGTACTGCTTTGCAATCGGCTCACCGCAAAAGGCACATTTTCCTCTTAAAAAGAGCCAGGAGATAATGGGAATGTTGTGATACCACTTGAGTGGTGTCTGGCAGCTTTGGCATTTAGAAGCAGGGAAGACAATGCTCTCTCCCTTGGGAATACGGTAGATCACGACATTCAAAAACGAGCCGATCATGGTTCCAAAAATAAATACGGCCAGTGCAGTTAAAAGTGTTATTGTCATTTCAGTCCTCCAAAGCGACGGGTGCGCTGTTCATAGTCGGTGACGATCTCATCGAGCTCCTGCGTGGTGAAATCGGGCCAGAGTGTTTGGCTAAAGTAGAACTCCGCATAGGAGATCTGCCAGAGCAGAAAATTGGAGACCCGCTCTTCGCCACTGGTGCGGATGAGCAGATCGATGTCGCTGTAGGGGGTCTGCAGAGCCGAAGAGATATCTGTTTCGGTGATTTCTGTTTTCCCCTCTGCAAGCAGCGTGTTTGCCGCATGTACGATCTCTGCACGACCACCGTAGTTGAGGGCAAGAACGTGGGTAAGGTCTTTGTTGTGTCTGGTCGCCTCTTCTGTAGTGCGGATACGCTCCTGCAGTTTTCTGGAAAAGGCATTGATGTCGCCGATGGCAAGAAAGCGGACATTGTTTTTTTGGTAGG
>WGDG01000132.1 GCA_015493425.1 Sulfurovum sp. | reverse complement strand
GCGATGAGTGTATCTCCATTTGTTGCGTGAAGCATAGTTGAAGCCACGAGTGACAGTGTAATACCGGCAGTTACTTTTGTAAACATACTTGTTTTCATGTTTTTTCCTTGTTTTTGTTTTAGGTGGGAGTAGTATAGTAAAAAAGAAGCTTAATGTCAAGTATACCTATGGATTTTATACAATCATATTACTTTCTTATAATCAAAATTATCCGCAGTAAATCATCTTCGTTATATGTCTATTTCATGGGATGTATAGGTTATATCGGGGTAATATACAGCATCATTTCAAACTCTATATAATGTATATAGCAGTGTAGTATTGGAAAAATGTATATTAAGAAGTATTGTTGGCTGCTACAAAATGAAACATATAACTTAAAACACTTATTTAACTATTATAAAATACTATAGTTGATTAAAAATATAGATAATATAGTCTTTAGATTAATCAAGGGGCAGTATATATCATGAACAAACTCATTATCGAAAATATTCACGAAACGTTTAATTTTAAACTTCTCAAAGAGGTTTACCATGACATATTGGTACCCTGCTTCCCTGATCCTGAAGATCATTTAAGCTGGAAGATAATGAAAAAGATGGTGCATCAGAGTTTCAAAAATATCAATGGCAATGAAAAAGTACTTATTTCTGTTTCAAAGCAGCGTCAGGAGGATGGGAGTTACAAACCGGTGTCGTTTTTTGTGGGGATATACTACAGACGAAGCCAGACAGGGCTCATTTCCTACATGGGCATGCGTGACGGCTGCCGTGGTCTGTCTGCATCAAACATTCAGAAGCAGGTACATATAGAGATGGAACGGATAGCAAGTTTTTATCATCATAGGCTCAAAGGGGTTTTTAGTCTTGTTGATCTCCCGGAGAAGGCAAATCCACGCTATATCACACTTCCCCCGGTTCAGCGGATCATGATTATGGAACGTAACGGAGCAAGACATGTACCTATTGATTTTTACTATCCGGCATTTAAAACAAATATTTTGAGTTATCTGACGGCCAAACCAAACTACAGAAACGATGCCGCATTGCTTGGCTATCGGTTGCATGGTTCACTGCCGACGGACAATCCGAAAGTGATTAAAAATTTTATAGACGATTTCTATAGATCATACGGCATTGATCCTGAGCAGAATGCTATGGTGAAACGTATGTATGCAGCTGTTGATGCCATTGAAAAAGGTACAGATATTAAGCTTTCACAACACTACAGAACGAGGAAGAAGGAAGAGGTTGCGATGTGTGCGTCGAAAGAGAGAGCGGTGTCTTAACTGTTTGGAGTCAAGATTCCTGCCTTCGCAGGAATGACTCGAAAAATACGTCATACTGTGCTTACTGTGTATACTTGTCCCATGACGGTATGCTAAAAATCGTCATCATCACTTTCAAACTCTGCCGCAGCCTGTTGTTCGTACTTTTTCTGCTCTTCATGTTTCAGTTGCTGTTTCGTTAGAACCATCTCATGCAGGAACTCTCCAAAAAAGGTACGGGAATCTGTTTTGGCAAGGAACAGATAAATGCCAACCGCAAGGGCAGCAAGGGTAATGGAGGTAATTACCTTTTGTGCCGGCGAGAAGATTTGGATGGGGTCTTTGGCACGTATTTCACACTTTCCCCCAGGGCAGTGCTGTGGATCGCTCCGGGTAATGGCTTTGTATATCATACATCCGACACATACGGAAAAAGCAGCTTCAAGGAACATTAGCGTTAGACAAAGGACACAAATGAGTACCTTGTAAAAGGTAATGTCCCAGTGCAGGACAAACCAGTCCATCATTGGAATGGCAATGAGCCAGCCGAGTGTCCAGGCGAAGCGCTTCTGTAATCCCCCGACATATTCCGGCCTTTGGTTTTGTGTGACTAGTTTGCCAAGCAGGAGAGAAGGGGAGTAGCGGGGGTTGATAATACGCATGGTGAAATCAAAAAAGAGAAAAGCAAGATAGACACGAGCAACGATAATATGGTTAAAGCCGATACCGACAAATATGACGATCATACCAAGCATAAAGAGGATGCCTGCTGCGGCTCTTGCCTCTCTCTCATTGATGACGGTTACGTCGTAACCGGGTACGTGTTCACCATATTCGGTCAAAAATGATTTGAAGTTCACATAATGCTCCTTGAAGGAATTTCGGACGGATTCTAACACAAAAAGTTTAATGAAAAAAAATGATTATATTGAATGAATTGATTAGTAAATTTGATTTATATATAGAGTTATCCCGCACTTGATGCGGGAGTTTGGCAGCATGGAGTATGTTTGCTTTTTGCTTATATCTTACTCAGGATAAACTGTTCCATATCGGCAACAACTTCATCAAGGCTGCGCTCACCGTCAATCACATGCAGAAGGCCTTTTTCTTCATAAAACTTCTGAATGGCAGGCAGCGGTTCGGTGTAAATTTTCATACGGCTTTCAAAGACTTCTTCATTGTCATCACTGCGCTCTTCACCCGGTGCTGCTTCTGCACGGCGACCAAGAATGCGCTCTCTGGCTACTTCTTCGCTGACACGTACTTCAATCACGGAGACCAGATCGATGTCGTCTTCTTTGTTTACCAGTTCGTCAAAGGCTGTCATCTGCTCTTCGCTTCTGGGGTAACCGTCAATGAGGATATTGTCTACCGGAGCGTTTTTAATGGCAGAAACAATCGTGTTCACGATGATCTCAAGAGGAACAAGCGCACCTTTTGAGATGTAGCTTTCAATCTCTTTGCCCAGTTCAGAACCGCTTGCGACTTCTTCGCGAAGCATGTCACCTGTAGAGT
>WGDG01000131.1 GCA_015493425.1 Sulfurovum sp. | reverse complement strand
TGCCAGTTTTTTGTTGTGCAGGTGGATTTTTGAAAATATTTTATGAAGATCTTCTTTCGCCTGCAAATGGTTTGGAAGGTCGGTCAGTTTATGCCGATAGGCAACTTTATGACGTTCATATTCGTTACGTAAATCATGAATAAGCACAATCGTACAACATGCAGATTCATGTTTCGTTTCAGCACAGTCAATATAGAGATTTACCGGTATGCTGTAATGCTGATCCTCACCGGAATGTAAACTCGATTGCGGAAAACGATGCATTTTCTCTTCAGATTTTGCAGGCAGATGTTTCAAAAACTGATCAAAGGGGATCCACTCTTTTTTAATTTTAACACTTGGCATTGGGGATAAAGGTTTCCCCTGATACTCCGGATCAAGAGAAAGAAGTTTCAGTGCAACGGGGTTCGCATACACTATCTTCATTTTTTTATCGAGTAGAAGTACAGCATCGTCCGAAATATCAAATGCTTTTTTGAACATGTCAGTTTTGGCTTCAATATCGTTTTTTAACCGATTTTTGTTTCTGTACATAAACCCGCAAACTATGATAACCAGCAGGAAAAAACCACATAACAATGAAACTTCCAGTGAATATGTCATACCTGTTTCCTAACAAAATTATGAAGACACCATAGGCCCCCACCCATCTTTCACAACCATATGGTCATGCTCTTATTATCATATCCCTTTTTTACTTAAGCAACGTGCTTCGATACGGTAATCTGCATCTTCCAGTACAAAAGTCATCTCTGGCTCAATTATTTTCAGGGAAACAGGCTTCCCTTCGTAAGAAATCTGAGCCCATCCCTCTTTACATTGCAAACGGGGATCACTCATTTTCATTTTTTCCTCCAGGTAGTCTGCCTGCTGTGTTTTTTGCCGAAGTATCAGATCCATACTCTGTTTCAAATGGTTTTTCAAGGGCTTAAGTGCTGCCTCATACTGATCGAGTTTATAATGCATAGTACGCGTATATTCTTGTTGCAACCGTTCGAATCTCTCAATCATTTCCTGAAGTTTACGTGTCGGAGCATTCTGAAGCAGCAATGCTTCCATATGCTGTAAATGCTGCATTTTACGTGTCAACTGCATATCAAAGCTTCGCACAAAACGTTCCAGTTGCTCATCCAGCAAATACAGCAATTCATTTTTATCCGGCAAAATCATCTCGATTGCAGCACTCGGTGTCGGAGCACGAAGATCAGCCACATAGTCACTGATGAGTACATCGACTTCATGTCCTACAGCACTGACTACAGGTGTTTCCATGGCAAAGATCGCATCGGCAACAGGCTCTTCATTAAAGGCCCATAGATCTTCCGTCGAACCGCCTCCCCGACCAACAATCACCACATCAGCGCCAAGCGTGTCTGCATATCGCAGTGCAGATGCAATACTGCGTGCAGCATGCTCCCCCTGCACCAGAGTATCGACAACACTTACCTCTACCAACGGCCAGCGCTTTTCAATAATTTTAAGCATATCATGCAAGGCTGCACTCTCTTTGGCCGTTACAAGCACTATTTTGTGTATCTGTTTTGGTATCTTCTTTTTACGTGCCGCATCGAAGTAGCCCTGTGTTTTGAGCTTCTCTTTGAGCTGTTCAAACGCCAAGGCCAGTGCTCCCTGCCCATAAGGCTCTATCTTCACCGTCTGAAACTGATACTCCCCTCTTGGTGTATAGACACTTACTGACCCCTCCACGACAATATGCATCCCCTTTTCGATGCGAAATTTCATCCGTGCCACCGACGAACGCCACATCACACACTTGATCGCACTCTTGTCATCTTTGATGGTAAAATAGAGATGTCCCGAGGTATGGTAGGTGGCTGAAGCCACTTCACCCTCTACGAGGATGTGCATAAACGTGGCTTCAAGTAGTGATTTTATTTTGGTATTGAGAGAGGAGACACTCATCATTTGCATAGAGATACCCTCCATGCAAATGATGGATTGAGGATTGAGGATTGAAGATTGGAGATTATTACTTGAGATGGCAATAGATCATCCTCCATTTTCCATCATCAATCATCCATCCGCTTTTGGGCTACCAAAAGCGTACTGATTCCCATCGAAAAAGATTTGGTATATTTCATCTCAAATCCTGCTTCTTCAAGCTCCCGGCTGAGCATTTCTGTGGTTAAAAACTCTTCAATGGAATCGGGCAGATATTTGTAGGCTTCATAGTTTTTGGAGATAAGTCCGCCTACACGCGGTAATACCTTCTTCATACCAAAATCCACCACTTTGTCGAGCATCCCTTTACGCTCCTGTTTGGTAAATTCCAAGATCATCACAATCCCACCGGGTTTGAGAGCACGGTGGAACTCACGCAGTGCTTCAGGTCTGTCAACGACATTTCGGATACCGTAACTAATCGAGATAACATCACTGCTCTCATCGGCAATAGGGAGCGTCTGTGCTTTTCCTTCAATAAATTCTGCAAAATTAACTTTTTTACGGGCTACTTCAAGCATACCGATGGAGGGGTCAACACCGACATATTTCTCTATCGTTACACCATTTTTTTGCGCCTGTTCACGCCAGTAAATAAGCAGGTCACCTGTACCTGTCGCTACATCCGTTACCTGTCCAAGTGTTTTTTTATTCAAAATCTCAAAGGCTTTGTCACAGCCCTTTTTACGCCATTGAATATCGATACCCATACTCAAAACCCGGTTTGCAAGGTCGTATGTATCGGCAATATCATCGAACATTTCTACGATCTTCTGTTGCTTCTGTTCTTTATCGGTCAGTTTTTCAATTCCCAAGTTGTCTGCTCCATATCATCAAATCCACACCTATTTTTTCCTGGTGCAAAAATGCCAAATTCATGTCGATATTATAGGATAATTCATTGGTAGAGAGCTTAGGTGTTTGATAGAACAATAGCCAGTCAATCTGCTTTTTAAGTGCTCTTAGCATTCCTTCTCCACCTTCAACCATAATAAAAGAGGGAGTTTCAAAGAAATCAAGTCTTTTTCTGATATCTACTTTTCTTCCCTCAATGGAAAAAAGTGGTATGTTTTTGTCAAACTGCCCTGATTTTGAATAAATTATTACGTCAGGAGGCGGTGCATCTACAAAGCGGCAGTCGAGCGTCGGTCTGTCAATTCGAACGGTGTTTCCTCCAATAAGCAGCCTGTCACACACTGCTCGGAGTTTATGTACATGCTTGAGAGACTCTTTACTGCTCAAATACCCTCCACCGATACGCCCGTTGGCTGTCTGCGCCAGTTTGAATAGCACAAAGGCACGTTTTTGCCAAATAAGAAAGGGCTCAAGTAACATTTCGCATGCCTGCATGCGTACCCCTGTCCTGAGTGCAGGCATATTGGAACCCCTGCCAAGTATTTCAATACCCCCACCGTGTCCGGCTATGGGGTCTTGCATCCCGATAATCACCTCTTTCAGCTGAAGCGACTGAAGCAGCATCGCACACGATGGTGTCTTTCCCCTGTGCGCACAGGGTTCAAGTGTTACATAAATGCTGCACTGGCTGAAAAAATCGCCGGGGAGTTGTCGCAGAAAGTCATGCGCTTTTTTAGCATCAAATCTGTCAAAATCAATTGTCGTATTCGAAAGTGTCTCATAGGCAGAGAGGAGTGCAAGCACTTCTGCATGTGAAGTACCCGCTTTTTGATGGGCTTCTATGGAGAGTATAGCACCGTTTTGCACGACAACGGCGCCAACCGCCGGGTTGGGGTAGGTTAGAAGCTGATATTTCCACGCTTCATCGAGGGCAAGCTGCATGTAGAATGCATCATCCATGCAGACACCTTTTCTTAAAACTCGAAATAGGTCTTGACTGTACCCAGTTCGTTGTACTTAAAAGCTTGATCACCCTCTTTGGTCTCGACAACAATGCCTTCATCATCCGCACTTTTCAGTGTACCTTTGAGTTTTTCACCCCCAAGCACCTTTACCTTGACTTTATCACCGACCGACTGTTTAAAATGTGCCGGTTTTGTCAATTTACGTTCGATTCCCGGTGAGCTGACCTCCAGACGGTATTGTCCGTGCATTGGAGGGTTGACATCGAGAAAAGGAGAGAGTTCGCTGGAGATATCTGCGCATAGATCGAGTGATACACCACCCTCTTTGGTAATAGAGACACGGTAGATCTTTTCGTCAAATTCTGTGACAGTTTCGATATCGTAAAGTGACGCACCGTTGGCTTCTACAATCTTCGCGATCTGATCCTCAAGATTCATCATTCTCTCCCTCATCACTTTTTCTTTTTGCAATCTGCTTGAAAAGTTCTTCCATACGGCTCTGCTTTTCAAGCTGTTCATCAAATTCAAACGTAAAACGCGGTGCTTTGAACCAGCCCTCGTTCTGTTTGCAGTAGTTCTGTATATAACCTGCAACCGAGCGTAACTGGCGCAGTGCTTCACGCTGCTCTTCTTCTGTCAAAAATGATTTGTCCAGATAGACTTTTGCATCGCTTCTCCCTCTGGAACAAACCACTTCGGTTACCAACAGGGAGTTTATGCGGCTGTCATCCAATGTCGCCAGTGCTTCAGGGATAATCTCTCTAAGTACCGACTCGGTACGCTTGCGTTTGATCTCTTCGGGTGTCATCTTAGAGTGTAACCTGTTCTTCGACATCTTTAAAGGTTTCGATTACATCGCCTTCTTTAATGTCGTTAAAGTTCTCAAGCATAATACCACATTCGTATCCGTTTTTAACCTCTTTTGCATCTTCATTGAAGCGTTTGAGTGATGAGATACTGCTTTCATATACCACCACACCGTCACGGATAAGTCTTGCTTTGGAGTTACGGGTAATAACACCTTCTGTAACCTTACATCCGGCAATGGTTCCCACTTTACCGACAACAAACGTTTCACGCACTTCTGCCTGTCCGGTAACCTCTTCTTTGATAACCGGGCTCATCATACCGCCAAGGAGTGACTTAACATCATCAAGCAGGTCATAAATGATGGTATATGTGTTAATCTCAACACCAAGCTCTTTGGCTTTCTTTTTAACCGCACCTGTCGGTCTGACATTGAAGCCCAGCACTACGGCATGTTCACTCGCATCGGCAAGCGTAACATCACTTTCGGTTACACCACCCACACCTTCGTGAATGATATTGACCTTGACCTCTTCGTTACGCAGCTTCTCAAGGCTTCCTTTGATCGCTTCAAGCGAACCTTGTACATCGGCTTTGATAATCACAGGCAGTGATTTCAGCTGACCCTCTGCAATGAGCGCAGAGAGATCTTCCAGAGAGGCTTTCGTACTTTTAGAAAGCTGCTTGGCTCTTTCATACTCTGCACGTTTTTCAGCAAGTTCACGTACCTCTTTTTCAGAGTCCATCGCTACCATGACTTCACCTGCACCCGGTACATCATGCAGTCCGACAACCGCAACCGGTGCACTTGGCGGTGCATCTTTAAGGTTTTTACCCTCATCATCTTTAATAACACGCACACGTCCGTAGGTTTGTCCCACGATGACATTGTCACCCACTTTGAGCGTACCGTTTTTAATGATCACATTGGCAACCGGCCCAAATCCTTTTTCAAGTGAACTTTCGACAACAATAGCTTTTGCTTTTCTAGTAGGATCTGCTTTGAGTTCCATTACTTCTGCCTGCAGAAGGATCGTTTCAAGCAAGTCATCTATCCCTTCTCCGGTATGTGCAGAAACAGGAATAAATTCATACTCTCCGCCCCAGTCTGTCGCCATAACATCAATTTCGGCAAGCTGTGCCTTGACATTGTCAGGGTTGGCATTCGGCTTGTCCATTTTATTGATTGCAACAATCATCGGTACACCGGCAGCCTTGGTATGGGCAATTGCTTCTTTGGTTTGAGGCATGACACCGTCATCGGCCGCAACGACAATAATGACAATGTCTGTCGCCTGTGCACCACGTGCACGCATTTCGGTAAAGGCTTCGTGACCCGGAGTATCCACAAACGTAATTTTCTTACCGTTCTTTTCTACCTGATAGGCACCGACATGCTGCGTGATACCGCCTGCTTCCTTGTCTGCAACCTTGGCTGAACGGATCTTGTCAAGCAGGGAAGTCTTTCCATGGTCGACATGTCCCATAATCGTAATAACCGGTGGACGTTCTTCGAAGTGCTCATCGGGAATTGCATCGTAGGCAGCGACATAATCCAGCTCGTCAAGCGGGTTGATTGTAGTGACTTCCACTTCAAATTCTTCGGCAAGAATCTCAATCTCATCTTTGCTCAGGAAGTCATTTTTGGTCACCATCATTCCCAATGCAAAGAGTACTTTTATAACGTCACCGGCTGTTTTACCTACTTTTTCGGCAAATTCATATACCCTTACATTTTCAGGAATCTCTACAGAGGTAACCTGTGCACTGTTTTCCTCTTTGGTATACTTTTTGCGCTTTCCGCCACGTTTGAGCGAACGGCGTTGTTGCGGACGGAACGGCTGTTTGCCACGTGTATTTCCACCACCTGCAAGTTCTCGTTTTTTAGCTTCTTCTCTACGCTTCTGCTCCTGACGCATCATCTCTTCATAGATATTTTTGTCAGAAAAGTCAAGCAGTACGACTTCTTCTTCACCAAAACCGCTGTCGATCTCACCACTCATGCTGTCATGGTTGAAAATGTCGATCTTCTTACCGGTCTCTTTTGCCTGAGCAGGGCCTTTTTTGACTTTTTTCTTCGAAGGAGCAGGTGCAGTCACATCTCCCATAGAAATTTTCTTCGCAGCACGTCCCGGTGCAGGTTTCGCCTTTCTGACGATTTTGATACCGCTTCTTGAAAGCGTTTTTCGTTTTGGCTGAGCAGGTGTTTCTGCCTCCTCCTCACTCTTCTTATTGACGACAGAAATACCTTTTCGCTGTTTGGGCGCAGGTTTGACTTCTGAAACTTTCTCTTCAGCTGTTTTAGTCTCTTCTGGTGTCTCTTGAGGTGCAGGAGCTACTTCCGGAGTTTCTGCTGTATGCTCTGCAACATCTGTTGCCTGTGTTTCAGCTGCAACTTCGGCTGTTGCTTCAGAAGCTGTTTCTTTTTCCTCTGCCTCGGGAGCTGGAGCCGGTGCCTCTTCTTTTACTTTCTTCTTGGT
>WGDG01000130.1 GCA_015493425.1 Sulfurovum sp. | reverse complement strand
CCTCCCATTAATCTTTTTTTTGTATATTCTTTACATATAAATAAATCACTTTAATACCATTCATATAAAGGCAAACCTATGAGTTATATTCCTTACGTAGTCGAACAGACCGGCAGAGGCGAGCGCAGCTACGATATCTATTCGAGACTGCTTAAAGACCGTATCATCATGCTCAGCGGCGAGATCAACGATGCTGTAGCATCCTCCATCGTTGCACAGCTGCTCTTTCTTGAAGCACAGGATCCCGATAAGGACATTTACTTCTACATCAACTCTCCGGGCGGTGTAATCACCAGCGGATTCTCTATTTTTGATACGATGAATTACATTAAGCCGGACATTGTCACCATCTGTATCGGCCAGGCAGCATCAATGGGTGCGTTTTTGCTGGCTTCGGGTACAGACGGCAAGCGCTATGCGTTGCCAAATGCCCGCATTATGATCCACCAGCCACTTGGCGGTGCACAGGGGCAGGCCACGGACATTCTCATTCAGGCTGAGGAGATTAAGCGTCTGAAAGATACCCTCAACCACATTCTGGCGGAAAAGACAGGCAAAAAGGTCAAACAGATCGAAAAAGATACCGACAGGGACAATTTCATGTCAGCCAAAGAGGCAGTCGAGTATGGCCTGATCGATCAGGTACTGACCAAAAGCTTTATATAAATCGGAGGCACAGTATGGTCAGAGAGATCGTAGTCTATCCCGATAAACGGCTGAAGCAGGTCTCCAAGCCGGTGGAAGTGTTTGATGAAGAGCTTCATACGCTGCTCGATGATATGTACGATACGATGCGTGCAAAAAACGGTGTAGGGCTTGCTGCCATTCAGGTCGGTGTCGACAAGCGTGTGCTTATCATTAACATCCCGCTTGAAGGTATCCCCGAAGGTGAAGAAGAGCAGCCGCGTGAGAATACACTGGAGATGATCAACCCCGTCATTGTCGAAAAAGACGGCTCTACCAAGTTTCAGGAGGGCTGCCTTTCGGTACCTGGTATCTACGAAGAAGTGGAACGTGCCAAGCATGTCAAGGTTGAATATTGTGACCGTCACGGTGAAAAGTATATCATTGAAGATGATGACTTCCTCGCTATTGCTATGCAGCATGAAATCGATCATCTCGAAGGACACGTTTTTATTGAAAAACTCTCTTTTATCAAACGAAAAAAGTTTGAAAAAGAGTGGAAAAAGAGAAAAAAAGCTTCGTAAAACTATGATGAGGGTGTACGTGGGTACACCTTCAATATTTACAGTAAAACTTTCACAATATCTAAATATACATGTAAAAATATGACAATATGACATATTTTTACACTTTTCTTTCCTCCTGTTGCATAATGGCATCATGAATGCAAAACAAAATAATGTAGAAAAAAAACAGATCAAAATCAAGCAGAAGCCTAAAGAGGATGCGATTGTCAACCGGGTTTTGTGTGCAACACTGGAGGGTGTCAATGCGCAGGTAGTAGAAGTGGAAGCGACCTTTACAAAAGGCTTGCCTGGCTTTACGGTTGTGGGGCTTGCCAGTTCGGATATTCAGGAGGCAAAGGAGCGGGTGAAGTCGGCACTGCTGACCAACGACTTTGTCTTTCCGCCGTTAAAAATAACGATAGGGCTTGCACCGTCGGAGCTGAAGAAATCCGGCAGTCATTTTGACCTTCCCATTGCACTGCTGATAGCCATGAACAAAAAGGCGTTTGATGAGCCTCAGCTTTATGTTTTTGGAGAACTGGGGCTGGATGGGCGTATCAAGAGCTCCTCGATGCTTTTCCCGCTTATTCTGTCGCTCAAACAGCAGGGACGCATCAAAAAGGCTATTGTACCCAAAGAGGCAATGGAATCACTCAGACACATTTCCGGTGTGACGTTTATTCCGGTAGAGACCCTTAGTGAAGCCATAGGACTGATGCAAAATGGCAGGCTTGAAGCTGAGACAACGGAGTTTGCCTACCGGGCACAATATGTGGAAGTGGCAGGTGTACCTTACTATTACGATACCGCGTATACGGCAGATTTTTCTGATGTCAAAGGACAGATGGTTGCCAAACGTGCCGCACTCATTGCAGCAGCAGGGATGCACAACCTTTTTATGGAGGGTAATCCGGGATGCGGCAAGAGTATGATCGCCAAACGGCTGTGTGACATTCTGCCGCCGGTGAGTGAAACGGAACTGCTGGGTATCGCCAAACATCAATTTTTGGACGGACAGACACCGACGTTCGCGCCCAAAAGACCTTTCCGCTCCCCACATCATACGGCGACATCAGCTTCTATTTTCGGTGGAGGCTCGGGTACGGCGAAAATCGGTGAAGTGGCATTGGCCCATCACGGGATGCTCTTTTTTGACGAAGTACCGCATTTCTCCAAACAGGTACTCGAAGCGATGCGTGAACCGCTTCAAGACCGAAGAGTGCTTATTTCTCGTGTCAACGCTAAAGTCGAGTATGAGGCTGATATTATGTTTGTTGCAGCACAAAATCCCTGTCCATGTGGCAATCTGCTCTCCAAAAACCCTGCAAAAGTCTGCCGATGTTCGGAAGCAGAGATAAAACGCTATCAGAACAAGCTTTCCGATCCATTCCTTGATCGTATTGATCTTTTTGTGGTGATGCAGGAAGTAACCCAGGATGACAAAAGCGATGTTACCTCCAAAGCAATGCATAAGGCGGTGCTAAAGGCATTTATCCGTCAAAAAGAAAGAGGACAGTTACATCTTAACGGTAAACTGAATGAAGAGGAGATAGAAGCCTACTGCATCCTTAATAGTGATGCGCAGAAAATTCTTCAGAGTGCCGTTGAAAAATTTGCCCTTTCCCACAGAAGTATCGGCTCTATCAAGAAAGTGGCACGAACCATCGCTGATATTGAGGGGCATGAGCAGATAGAAAAGCGTGATATGCTTGAAGCGTTGAGTTATCGCCGGAGAAAGTAAAACTGTGGTTGACATCTCCCGGATATGTTGCATATCGGGAGCTGTTTGTAAGAAAAATGGTTAGATAGGAAGTACTCTGATGTTCGGGTCGAGCTTCTCTTTGAGAATATTCTCGATGGCAAAGAGTGTGCCGGTCGCTGAACTTGCACAGCCGCTGCAGGCACCGAGGTAGCGGATGTAGATATCGATGTGCTCGCCGTTCTCTTTGATATCGAGGATCTCCATATCACCACCGTCCATAATGAGCATCTGGCGGATGTTTTCGTCGATGACTTTATCGACCGCTTTGATCTTCTGTACGATGGTCATCTCTTTGAACGAGCCTGCACCGCCGCTTTCGTTGCCGATGGTCGCAGCTGCCGCCATCTTCTCTTTTTCATACTCTTCGAGCAGGTCTACAAGGTAGATGTCTTTCTCTTCGTGACCGCCCGG
>WGDG01000129.1 GCA_015493425.1 Sulfurovum sp. | reverse complement strand
GTCATGTTCATGTCCTTAATGGTTATTTTACTTCTCTCTTCATTTCTTTTTTCTTTGTATCAGCACAAAGAAAAAGAGAAACGAAGCAAAGAAAAAAGAAAAGCTGAAGGACTGGCGTGTTGTCGTTGTAGTACCTTCTGCTGTAAAGTTTCTATGACAATTAATGTTTTTGAGCCAAAATTATTTAGATTAAGGTTTTGCTTAACACAAAGTCATAAAGTTTCCTAATTCCTATAGAACGCCTCATCAAACGTCTGCTTGATAAGCTCCTGATGTCTGTGGTCTTTTACCTGTTCAATGAGCGTATTGGCAAAGGCGATGACGAGCATTTTCCTTGCCTCTACCTCACTGATACCGCGCGAACGCAGGTAGAAGAGCTGTTTGGGGTCAAGCTGCCCGGTGGTCGAGCCGTGGCTTGCTTCGAGTTCGTCTATGTAGATCTCAAGCTGTGGCTTGGCGGCCATGTAGGCTCTTTCATCAAGAAGGATCGCTTTTGAGTTCTGGTGCGCTTTGGTGTACTTTGCGGTATGTTCCACTTTGATGAGCGCATCGAAGATCCCTCTGGAGTGACCGTCAAGAATGTTTTTTGCCTCCTGATGGGAGGTGGCGTGCTCACCCTTGTGGACGATCTTCGAGACGGTACCTCGCTGCGCCTCGTTATTGAGATAGAGCAGGTGTCCGGCATCGATGTGCGCATAGCGGTCAAGCTCTGCTTTGATCAGCTGCAGTCCCATATCCTGCCCCATATCGAAGCTCTTGATGACGGCATTGGCACGCTGGTCGAGCTTGAAGCGGTGTGAAGCAACCATAGCGTACTGGTTGTCATGCATGTTCTGGTTTTTGACCATCCGCAGTGTACTGTCCGGTGCTACGAAAATATCGTAACCATAGAGTACCAGTGTATCACTGATATCCTCCGCATGAAAGCTCTCGAACACTGTCGAGTGTCGGTTTGCCTGATTGAGCAGGACAATGCGGTAGTTGATAAGCGCGCCGCTTTGGGTATAGCGGTGTTCTATCTCTACGTCTGCATCTCCATCGAGGTCTATCTTGATCACATGCGGGCTGAGCAGATGCCCCAGATAGTACATGGGGTCGAAATGCGCCATATCCATCGCCTGACACTGTTCGTAGTAAATACGCATCCCTTTGGGTGCATGGGTGACCATACCATCGGTGATGATGATCTTCTCCGCCTCTTCAATGGGGTGGGGTACATACGGGAGTGTACGATACTCCTTTTCGTAGAGCTTCTCGATCTGGAAGTAGCGGTACTCTTCACTCTTCTTTGTCGGCAGACCGATAGCCACAAAGCGTTCCAGTGCAGCCGCTTTTGGGTCAACCCCAAGCAGCGCAGCAGCTTCCTCTACGGTTTTTTGTTTGAGATCAAGCAGCTTCATGCCTCTTCCTCGATGCTCTCGTACCCTTCCTCTTCAAGCTGTGCAACCAGCTCTGGGCCGGCAGTTTTAATGATGCGCCCGTCTTTGAGTACGTGAATGTAATCAGGCTTGATGTAGTCGAGAATACGGCTGTAGTGGGTGATAACCAGGAAGCTACGCTTACCGTCTTTCATCATGTTGATCCCCTCACTGACCGCACGCAGTGCATCGATGTCAAGACCGGAGTCGATCTCATCGAGGATGATCACTTCAGGTTCAAGCATCAGCATCTGCAGAATTTCATTACGCTTCTTCTCTCCGCCGGAGAAGCCTTCGTTGAGCGAACGGCTGATCATATCGGCCTTCATGCCGAGCATCTCGAGGTACTTCTTCATCTCGCGCAGGAACTCTGCGGCATTGAGCTCCTCTTTGCCTTCGTGCTTACGCTTGGCATTGAGTGCCGTTCTTAAGAAGTAGGCGTTGTTGACACCGGGGATCTCTACAGGGTGCTGAAAACTGAGGAAGATTCCCTCAAGTGCTCTCTCTTCAGGCTCCATCTCAAGAATGCTCTTGCCCTTGTAAAGAATGTCCCCTTCGGTCACTTCCACATCGTAGTGGCCTACAATGGTCTTGCTGAGGGTTGATTTACCCGCACCGTTTGGCCCCATAATGGCGTGTACCTTGCCAGGTTCAAGTTCCAGGTTGAGTCCTTTGAGAATCTCTTTCTCTCCGATTTTTGCATGTACGTCTTTAATTTCCAGTATTTTCATCCTACGCTTCCTTCCAGTGTTAGTTCCAATAGTGCTTTTGCCTCAACGGCGTACTCCATAGGGAGTTGTGAAAAGACCTCTTTACAGAAGCCGTGCACAATCATGCTCACCGCGCTCTCTTCATCGATGCCTCTTTGTCTGAGGTAAAAGAGCTGCTCGTCGCTGATCTTGCTTGTGGTCGCTTCGTGTTCGACCTGTCCGTGAATGTCCTTGCTCTCAAGGTAGGGGAAGGTGTGTGCCCCGCACTGGTTGCCGATGAGCAGTGAGTCACACTCGGAGTAGTTTCTTGCCCCGTGTGCGTTGGCACCTATCTTGACCAGACCGCGGTAGGTGTTCTGCCCCTTCATCGCCGAGATACCCTTGGAGATGATGGTTGAACTAGTGTTCTTGCCAAGGTGGATCATCTTCGTTCCCGTATCTGCCTGCTGTGCCAGCGTGGTGACGGCAACAGAGTAGAACTCGCCTACAGAGTTGTCACCCTTGAGGATACAGCTTGGGTACTTCCATGTGATCGCCGAACCGGTCTCTACCTGCGTCCAGCTGATCTTGGAGTTATCCCCTGCACAGATACCGCGTTTGGTAACGAAGTTGTAGATACCTCCCTTGCCGTTCTCATCACCTGGGTACCAGTTTTGAATGGTGGAGTATTTGATCTCCGCATCTTTCATGGCAAACAGTTCGACAACGGCAGCATGCAACTGGTTCTCGTCACGCGTAGGCGCTGAACACCCTTCATTGTAGCTGACGTAACTGCCTTCATCGGCAACGATGAGCGTACGCTCAAACTGTCCTGTATTGAGTGCGTTGATACGAAAATAGGTGCTAAGCTCCATCGGGCAGCGTACCCCTTTTGGGATGTAGACAAATGTCCCGTCGGTAAAGACTGCAGAGTTGAGTGCTGCGTAGAAGTTATCGGTCATAGGGACGACACTGAACATATACTTCTTTATAAGCTCCGGATAGTCTTTGATTGCTTCGGAGATGGAGCAGAAGATGATGCCGTGTTTGTTGAGCTCTTCAGTGTAGGTGGTCTTGACCGAAACGGAGTCTACGACCGCATCGACGGCGACACCGGCAAGCTGTTTTTGCTCTTCCAGCGGAATACCGAGCTTTTTGTACGCCTCCAAAATCTTGGGGTCTACCTCGTCAAGGCTTTCTGGTCCTTTTTTGGGTGAGGCGAAGTAGGAGATGGACTGGTAGTCGATGGACTCATACTCCAGATGACCCCAGTGCGGCTCTTCCATCTTTTTCCACTTCTCAAATGCTTTAAGACGCAGCTCAAGCATCCACTCGGGCTCATCTTTCTTCTTTGAAATGAATCGTATCGTATCTTCGTTGAGTCCGGGCGGTACCACATCGGTTTCAATATCTATCTCGAAACCGAGTGCATACTCACCCGAAACGGCTTTGTTGATCTCTTCTTGTGCCATGGGTTTTTCCTAATTCGGAGTTATTTTGTATTATTTATAGCATAAAATGGGTTAACGGTCAAGTGATACAGATCAATTTTTGAAGATTTTGTAAAAATACGTGGAAGTGGAGCGGGAGACGGGACTCGAACCCGCGACCCTCAGCTTGGAAGGCTGACGCTCTAGCCAACTGAGCTACTCCCGCATGGAGTTTTCATTGTTTCAATGAAGGCTTATGACTGATAAGAAAGTGTTTAAAGCAAATCCCAAAGCACAACCAGTCGTGCGAGCCTTCTGATGAAAAGGCCTCAACGACAGCGTAGCGATTTGGGCTTTGCTCAAACGCGTTCTGAATTAAATGGTACCTCGGGCCGGAATCGAACCGGCACGGGCAAAGCCCATC
>WGDG01000128.1 GCA_015493425.1 Sulfurovum sp. | reverse complement strand
GCCACCAAAGGGTAGCAGTCGGTGGCATCTTGATAAGCAGGTTAAAAGGAACTAAAGATGAAAGAATGGAAACAGAAAATAACAGAGCTGGCAATCGTTGCAGGTGTATTTACAGGATCAATACCGATGGTGGCTACTTCGCAGATCGCGCATGACACTTAATGGGAATACAGCATTCATTGGTTCTCCGAATGATGATAACGGCAGCAGTAGTGGCTCTGTATATGTCTTTACATACTCTCCTTCAAATCAGTCATGGAGTCAGCAACAAAAGCTGACTGCTTCGGATGCGGATATGTATGACCGATATGGAAGATCCGTTTTTCTTGAGGGGCATACGGCATTGGTTGGAGCTCCCCGGAATAATGATGGTGAGGGATCAGCGTACTTCATTACATTACCAAGAGAGAACCAAAATATGACACCCATTATCATGTATTTGCTGGATTAGGCAGGCAATGATAAATGTGCTCACGATGCAGTCTGAATCAGATACCCCGTACCGCTGACGTTTTTGATCAGCTCGTTATCGGTTGCCGTACGGATGCGGAACATCAGGGAGCGGAGTGTTTTGTCGTTGACCTCTTTGCCCCAGACATACATGGCAATTTGGGTATTTGAAACACTGATGCCCGGTTGTGAACACAAAAGCTCTATGAGCTTTAAAGCCGTAGGACCAAGCTCAACCTCTTTGCCGTTTTTAAGCAAACGGTTCTGTTTTGTCAGGTAAACGTAGCCGTTGATAAGGTTGATCCGGTCGGGTTTTTCCGCAGTTGATGCAGATATTTCTTCCCGCTCCTTTTGTGTTACCAGTTTAAGTGTCGCAAGGATCTGCATTTTGTTGTAGGGTTTGGTCAGATATCCTGCCGCTTTCGCCTCTGCGGCATACTTAATGATCTCTTCGTCTATATAGGAGGTTAAAAATATGATCTTGCTTTGGGGTACTTTGCGGCTGATAGCCAATGCGGCATCTGCACCGCTGATGTTGTCTGCAAGCATCACATCCATGAAAATGGCATCGGGTTTCTTTTGGATGCAGGTATGGATGGCTTCGTTCCCTGTATCGATAATATCCATGACTTCGTGACCATCTTCTTCAAGAATCTCTTTGAGAAACTCTGCCGCAATAAAGTCATCTTCTACAATTACAATTTTCATTTTTTAAACTCGACTTCAAATTTCAGCCCGTCCGGGCTGGATATGCTGACATTGCCTTTAAGCTGTTTTGCTGTCAGGGTGATCAGTTTGATACCCATGGATTTATGGGTAAGCAGCGTTTGCGGTGCATCGTGTCCGATACCGTTATCGGCATAGACAAAGCGGTATGTCATATCGGTCTGTGCCAGTTCCAGAGAGATGGTTCCCCGGTTTGCTGGGAATGCATACTTTATGCTGTTGGTAATGAACTCGTTTGCCATAATACCAAGCTGCACCATGGTTTCAAGCGGCAGGTATTTGACATCGGTTTTGATGTGTATCTCGATTGCTTTGTCTGAAGCATACATATGCAATAGAAGGGAAGAAAGCCTCTGCATGTACCGTTCAAAATCGATTTGTGCAAAATTGTCATGCTGATAGAGCATTTCATGTACCAGTGCAATCGATTCGATGCGGTTTTGGGTTTTGACCATCTCCTCCTGCTCTTTGCCCTGGAGTGTGTTGCTGTGCAAACCGACAATAGAAGCGATCATATTGAGATTGTTTTTGACGCGATGGTGAACCTCTTTTAGCAGCAGTGCTTTTTGCCGGTTTGAGGCATCGAGTTCGCGAAATGTATGGAGGATCATGATATGATAGAGCAACCCGAAAACATAGATGATCAAAGCAGTGTAAGCAAGGTTGAAAAGCGCCTGCATATTGTGGGCAAACGGATTTTGGGGATTGGTTAAATGTTCATTGTAGAGCAATGCCGCGATGGCGGTAAAGAGCAGAAACGTCAGAAAGAGGGATTCTCTCAAACTGAGAAAAATAAGGGTAGCCAGCGGAAGCAGCAGAATGAATACGACAGACATGGTTGCAAAATGGTTGACATAAATAAGGGCTATAAGTGCCGAAGTAATGATCAGAATAAACGTGTACGCTGCGAAACGGATATTATGTGTGCGCCGCAGCCACCAGGCACTTCCAACAAGCAGCAGCAGTGTGATGAGTTCTGTCAGGGCATTGGTATGATGATGTTGATAGGTATCTATGGCAATGGCAATCATATTGACAAAAATGGTGACAATATGGAACCGGTAGAGCAATACCGCTTTGGGGTCGCCTACCGGAAAATGAAATAGGGTGCGTATACCAATCATGCCTCTTCCCCGTTTAGTGGATAATTTATTGTAAATCTTAACATAGTTAACGTATATTTTGAATCATTTTTATGGTTTCTGCTTCATGTTCGACAGCAATAATTGCATCGGTACGTGGTATCATACGAAAAATAGAAATAAAAAGGCGTGTCGTGACCCGAGGACGATTTAAATTTGCAGTGAACTTCATTATTATTTTTCTGCTGGTCAGTTTTGTAACCCGTACGGTGCTGCTTGCAATGACATTCAATCTGGCGGATACATCGCCTGTAGAGATGCTCAAAGTATTTGCAACAGGGATGTTTTACGATTTTGTGGCAGTATCGTATTATCTGATTCCCTTTGTGATCTACCTGATTGTAGTACCGCGGAAGATATTTAACTCGAAACTGCACAAGATCATTGCGCTGCTGGTCTATTTTGCAGTAATCTATTCAGTGGTTTTCAACGGCTTTAGCGAATATTTCTTCTGGGAAGAGTTTGGAAAACGTTTCAACTTTATTGCCGT
>WGDG01000127.1 GCA_015493425.1 Sulfurovum sp. | reverse complement strand
AAATGTGTATAAGAGACAGCGATAACCGTGCAGCACCGTGTCAAGCAGCAGGTAGAGCAACATAGCCACAGTAACGGCAATCATCAACTGCCTCAGCAGCGGTGTGGGTGCATTATCTTTGGAGACAAGAAATTTCATAACTTAGTGCGTGATAGCCTGCTGGAAAATGGCACGTGCCACACGGGCTCCGTCGGTGATACTGCGTGCCGAAAGCGTCGCACCGCTGATGGTGGACACATCGCTTCCCATCTTCAGCGGTGCGGTTTTTGGCTTCTGCTTGAACTGTCCCATCCAGGTATCGTTGGGAAAATACTCGGGCGGCTCGCCAAACGCCATGATCTCGGCAAACTTTAGCGTGCCGTTAGGGGCAAAAGCAT
This sequence comes from Sulfurovum sp., assembly GCA_015493425.1. Taxonomy (GTDB): domain Bacteria; phylum Campylobacterota; class Campylobacteria; order Campylobacterales; family Sulfurovaceae; genus Sulfurovum. Next base: position 8,349 of record WGDG01000127.1, on the reverse strand, counting down.
ACAGTACTGTCGCTTTCTTGGTACGTACCTTTCTGGCAATGAGCACGCCGTAGCCGACAACTTTGTTGCCGCTTTTGAAGAGATAGTAGCGGTAGACCTTCGTTGCAAGCTTCGCTTTGGCAGCCTTCTGCACCTTCTCGAACTGCGCCTTGGTCAAGATGAGCCGCTTTGGTTCTATGGTATCCACCTTGGCGAAGCTGCCTTTGACAACCTGCTCCACCTTTGTATTGACCTTCGCTTCACCTATCTGCACACCCAAACCAAGCAGCAGCGCCGCGAGTACTATCCTTTTCATCAACACCTCCGCTTAAAAGACAAATCCAAGCCCCAGAGAGAAGATATTTTCATCGTCTCTCCCGCTTACCTCTTTACGTGCATAGTCAGCCTTCAACACCACCTGATCGGCAGGGAAGAAGTTTGCACCGATTGTAGTCGTTTTTGTCTTATACTTGTCTTCATTAAGACCATCCACAGTAGAGGCAACCGGGTTGAAATCCTCATACTGTACGAAGAGCGGTATCTTATAGCCAAGCCCTGTCAGAGAGTCAATATCGTAAGAGAGGTTGACATAGTAGCCATTCGCCTTCTCTGCCGCTCCGTTACCGATCTTCTCTGCACCGCTCAGTGTCGTCTGTGTATAGAGTCCGTAGGCTCTGAACGAACCGTTTTCGTAGTTCGCGTGAATATCGAACATCGTTGCACTGGTACCGGAAACATCAAGCGGATCATCTTTGCGGTTCGACCCGTTTCCGTAGTAGACCGACGCACCTACCAGAAGGCCATTGATACCGGTATAGTCCAGACGTCCTACAAATGCCGGCTCGAAGGATGCTTTTGCACTCGACCCCAGTCTTCCGGAGCGGATCCAGCTGTTGGATGCATTGCGTGTATCGTCGTTATTGAGATTCAGTGCATTGATCATTCCGAGAGTATAAGAGATACCGATATTACTAAACTGTCCATAGATCAACGCACCATTCTCCTGCCAGGTACTTGGAAGCAGTTTGTTCTCCACCTCTGGACGCTGTACCGTATTGAACAGAATCGGTTCATGCCTGAGATTGACTAATCCCATAGGTACCAGAAGGTTACCTACTCTGAAGTTGATCTCCTCCTTCCAGAGGAAGTCAAGGTACATAAACTCAATGGCAACTTCTCCACCGGCATCTGCATTGGCACCGTGCTCGAACTCTACCTCGGCGTTGAGGATGACATTATCGGAGAACTTGTATCCAAAGTAGGTGACAAAGCGGTAGACATCCGCATAGTCGTCACCTTTATCCGGATTGGCATAGTACATCTCACCGTATCCGCCGATGGAGAGCGGGTTCTTGGAGAAGTAGACCTTCGATGCTGCCGGTCCCATACCGTTATAGGTCTTTTCGGTATCGACCAGTGTAAAACCTCCTGTCTGTGTAGCCAGCACCTCTTCTGTCAGTGTTTCGTTCTGTGCTTCCAGTGCCGCTACTCTCTCTTCCAGTGTTGCCGCTGTCGCTCCTGTAGCCAGAATGGCTGCCAAACTCAGTGTCCATGTTGTCTTTTTCATTGTTTTTTCCTTGTAATTGTTTTGATATTTATTATCAGGTTCGTAATGTACAGAAACTTTTCTTAAAGTTAAATTGTATTGATAACCGTTATTATTTTAAGGTTTAAGCAGATACAATTTGAAATCAATTCTCAAAAAGGAAGAAAAAATGACATCCCCTATTTTTCTAAAACAGACCCCTGCAACCCTTGAAACAGTGATGAAGCAGAATCTCTACCGTGCCATCGAAGACGACAATGTCACACTTGCAGAGCACTATCTTTTACAGCTATACACACACAGATGCGATATCTCACTTGCCGCACTCCTGCGTTATGCAAGCCGCTTCAGACAGGAGCGCTGCTGCACCTATTTTTCACAGTTGATGCTTACAGCATCCAATATTGAGCCCGATGCCTATGCCGGGCTAAGCTACACAGACAATACACACTTGCATACTATGATTGCATCAACACGTACCCAAGGAAATACCTATGCAAAAAACCGTACTCACCATACTTTTTCTGACACTTTCTCTCTTTGCTCAGGAGAACAGATCCAATATACCAAGCCTTGTTATGCCTGACAATGGTCTGACTTCCGATAGGATCAAGGAGTACAAAGACTACCGTATTGTCGCCACACATTTCAGAACAGACAAAAACGAGCTGCGCTACATTCTGGCAAACCCTGTCGCTTTCAAAGCACTGCAGGAGGGCAACAAGGTGATGCCTGAAGGCAGTATTGTCGTCAAGATAGGCTGGAGTGTCAAAAAGATGCCGCTCTTTCCTGCCGCACTCGAAGCGGACAAACTGCAGCGCATCGAATATATGGTGAAGGATGCAAAAAAGTTCAATACAGACGGCGACCACTGGGGCTATGTACGTTTTGTCAAAACAAAGAACGGATACAAAGCGTGGGACAAAGGTACAAAAGGATGCATCTCCTGCCATGCAGCCGCCAAAGAGAATGACTTTCTCTTTACAAAAAGACAATCCCTCTCCCAATAATACGATCATAAAAGATAAATTTCAGGATGGAAAATACTCCTCCTGACATCTCTTATGTAACTTTCGTTACACAATACTTCTGCCTCTTATACTACAATCACTATAATACATCATGATCCACCCCATAGGAATAGATAATGAAAAAATACCTGCTTCTCTCTTTCTTGTTCCCGATTTTTCTCTCTGCATTTACAGCGCAAAATCGTGTCTGCAAACAGTGCCATCCTGCAATTTACAGCGAATACTACGACTCTGCACACAGAAAGGCTTCCGTATTCAACGATCCGGTTCATAATGCGTGGTGGAAGCTGATGCCCAAAACCAAACAGGGATACACCTGTGCCAAATGCCACACACCCTCAGACAGCAATGCACTGAAAAAAGGGGTGCTTACAGAAAACAGCATTCAGAAAGAGGAGCCTATCTCATGTATCTACTGCCATACCATAGACCATATTCAGCAACATGGTGCTTACAATACCAATATTACAACAGGAAAAACCCGTGAATTCTTTACAGCCGACACATCCAAAAAGGGTTCTGGTGTCGCACACTTTCAAACCCACACCTCCTGGTTCGGGCTGAACAGGAGTGTCGAAAACTCCCCTTACCACAAAATAAACTACAACAATGACAACTATTATAACGGCAATGTCTGCATGGGGTGCCATTCTCACACCGACAACGGTCACGGGTTTGACATCCTTATGCTCGATGCATTCATAGACAAAAAAGACAAAGAAACCTGTATCAGCTGTCATATGCCCCAGATCCCCGGAACAAAAGTTACCCTAAAAAACACACCAACCCATGCCTACCACGGTATTGCCGGCATTCATAATATGACTGAAGCACTTGGAAAATACATCGACTTTCATGTCACACAAACAGCTGGCGGGTTTGATATCACCATAGTCAACCATGCCAATCATGCACTGTTTGGACAGGCATACAGGGAAGGAGTGCTCAAAGTCAGCATTGAACGTAACGGTAAAGAGATTACACTACAGCCTGCCCTATTTACACGGGTATTTGGCAAAAACGGGAAAACAACCCTGCCGTGGGAGGCGACTGAAACATTAAAAGATTCTCTCATTTACGGCAAAAAGAGGCTGCACTACCCGGTAAAACTGCAAAAAGACGATACGCTCACACTGGTACTGGGGGTAAAAAAAATCAGTGAAGCAGGGCTTCAGGCACTGCACCTTCAAAAGTACCGCGAACTTGCCCGGTTCAAACCGCTAAAATATGAAAGTTTCCACTTTTAAATTGCTTCCAGAGAAGACAGACGATTCAAAGACATTGGTTAAGATTTTAGAGGCGGAAACCACAGTGTAAAAGTCGTTCCAGCTCCCACTTCCGAATCGAGATCGAGCTTGATACGGTACTGTCTGCAGATACCCAGCACAATATTCAACCCGATACCAAAACCGCCGCGCTCATTATTGGCGCGTTTATAGCGCTTAAAAATATTCTCCTGATCTTTTTTGGCGATCCCTATGCCCGTATCGGCCACCTTCAGTACACGCTCCTTGAGCGTAACGGTAATACGGTCGCCTACATCGCTGTACTTGACGGCATTGGAAAGCAGATTGTCAATGAGACGCTCAGCCGAACTGCGCGACATTTCTACCTCTGTCGGCTCAAGCCTTACGGTCAGTTTCAGCTTTTTGGAATCGATGAGCTCTTTAATGTACCCTGCCCGTTCCTCAACCACCTGTGCAAAGTCAAAACATTCAACCTCTTCCTCGTTACCTTCAAGACGGTAGGTCAGTGAACTATACATCACATGCAGGCGTTTGGCACTCGCTTCCAGCCGTTTCATCTTCTTTTCGTCACATCCTTTTAGAGACTGGATTGTCATCAAAATCGCCGAGATAGGGGTATTGAGCTCATGTGTTGTATCGGAAATGAACTGGTCAAGCGACTCAATTTGCTCACGCACCGGTTGCAAAAAGAGCCTGCCAAGGAAATATCCGACTACCCCCATCAGCAAAAAAGAGAACAGCAGATAACCGATGATCTTCAGCCGGAGCTGATGAAAACTCTCCATCAGTTCATTCTCTTTAAGTACAACATAATGCACGCCAAGGTGATCACTTTTATCTTCAAGTACCGTGTAGCAGCACCCCTTGTCAATGTAAAAGTTACTGTTGAATTTCGGTACCTCATCTATTTCCGTGTAGAGAGGGTCACCCTCTTTGTCATAGTAGCCTACATTGAATCTACAGTGTTTCAAGGAAGCAAGAAAATTGACTGCATCGGTTTCATCCATTCCCTTCTCCTGCATCGCCTTCATGACGATTTTGGAAGAGAGCATCCGCCCCTGATACATCATCTCAAACTTCATTGCACTCTTCATTGCCGTGCGGTTGTTTTCAAAAAAGAGGTAGCCTATGATCGCCAGCAGTACAAATACCGAAACCAGATAGAGTGCCAGAAAGCGGAAGAGTGACCGGCGTTCATACGATGTTAAAACGATATCCCTCTCCTTTGATATTTTCAAAATAGGCTTTGTCGAACATTCTTCTGAGGTTTTTAATATAGGTCCGTATGGTAGCGTGGGTGGGAACATTCTCATCTTCCCAGATGTTCTCGATAATTTCGTCACAAGAAACGATTTTCCCCTGATTTCGGATAAAGTACTCCAGTACCTGTGCCTCTTTCTGACGCATTTCAATGGTTCTGTCTCCGACAACAAGCTGATGTGCTTTGGGAATGAACTTCATTCCATCAATTTTGATCTCTTCCTGCAGGTAATTCGCTTTTGCAATGTGCTCAATGCGTACCTGAAGTTCTTCAAGATCGAACGGTTTTTTCAGGTAGTCATCCGCGCCAAGAGCAAACCCTTTTTTAAGATCTTCAATACCGGCAAGAGAAGTAATGTAGATAGCCGGAGTCGTATTGCCAATATCACGGAGGTAGGCAAGTATTTCAAAGCCGTCAATACTTGGCACATTTACATCGAGCAACAGCAGATCAAAGTGTTCCTCTCCTATGGCATCGAGTGCTTTTTCTCCATCATAGAAGCTCACCACTTCGTGTCTGTTCTCCTGCAAAAACTCTTCTATAATCTCCTGCAAAATCACATCGTCTTCAAGCAGTAATATCTTCACGCACACTCCTTAGGTATACCATACAATGGCATATCTCTTTGTTCTTCATGCATTGTAACATGGCTTTGTGGAGGCGGTTACACAGAAAAACAGACCTCTATTGATAATCAATTAAAAACTTTTTGCGTTGTTAAACTCTGCAATTTCACTCTCTACCATTGCATCGATCATACGGACATACAAATCATTAATAAGGTTGGGAGAGAGCCCCAGATCGATCGCCTGCTGTCTGGCTCGCGAGATGACATCATTGATACGTTCTTCCTCTTTGACTTCATCTACACTCGTTTTAAAATGTGCGATCTGCTTAATATAGTCATTGCGTTTTGCGATCAGTTTGATGATCTCTTCATCAACCTCATCAATCTTTTTTCGTGCCTCTTCGAGTGTCGTACACTTTTGAATTTCCATCGTTTTTATCCTTTATTTCAACACATACTGATTTATACATTTATCAAAAATTGCTCAATGGGCTGTAATATATTTTAGCCTATAATACCTTTATGAACAGGAAAAAAAGTATACTCATATCGGCTTTCACTGCTATGCTTCTTTCAAGCCCATCCCTCCAGGCAAACGAAGCACTGGCCGATACAGTCTCAAAGGCTTCCGATATCAATGTTTCCAAAGGTGCTGCAGAAGAAGGGCTCGGAAGTAAAAACTTTCTGATCGTTCCCTATATATTTTCCACCGACTCTACCGGATTCTCCGGAGGGGTCGGCGTAATCAAAAAAGGCTTTCTCCAGCCGCAGACTACTGCGATTGCTACCGTTTTCTACGGTACCGACCAGGATGTCAGTGTCAACGGACAGCAAGAAAGCAAACATTTTTCAGGTGGTCTTGCTGCGATTTTTGACTATGTGGTACCGGGTACGGACAGACTGCTTCTTTCTGCACTCGGACTGAAGAGTTATTTTCCAAAAGCACGCTATTATATGTACGATCACAACAAGAAGTCCAATGAAGAAAACTATGTCGAATCTCCCGGTGATGAAGATTTCGTCTATATGACACTCAAGTATGTCCTTCCCATCGGTGAAGGCCTGAACAATCCGGCAGGTCACTACACCCTCAAACACGGATTTGCTGTTGACAGAGAAGGATACGGTGGCGGTAAACCTTTCGTAACCGGACGGACTGCACTGGGTATCACCGGTTTTTACGAACATAACTCCTTTGAGAACTATCTTCCTTCCAGCGGTCTTGACCGGTCATCCAGAGGACTTCAGGAATGGAATACCAACGGATTGCGTTTTTTTGTGGAACATGACAATACCGATTATGACCTCAACCCGTCCCGCGGTTATCAGTTCAAACTGCAATACTCCAAAGACTTTGGATGGGGCGATTCCCTTCAGACATGGGACTTTCTGGAATTCAAATATAACCATTATGTTAACCTGCCCACTTTCTCATGGACACAGCAGAATGTACTCGCCATGAGCTTTTGGACAGGCTACTCTTTCTCATGGGACGATAACAGTGATGCTGACGGTCATCCGGGTATTGAAAAACACAGACCGCCGCTTTGGGAAGGCGGACGTATTGGTGGTATGTTCAGAATGCGCGGCTACAACACCAACCGCTTCACTGATAGAGCTGTCATTTATGGGGCAATGGAATACCGTGCCGTTTTAAACTGGAATCCATTTAGAAAAAATGACTATCTCCCCGTAGCAGTTGACTGGCTTCAGGTTGTCCCCTTTGTGGAAGCAGGTAATGTCAACAACAGCTATAATGGTAAACTTTTTGATGATATGAAATTTGATGCCGGTATCGGTTTGAGAGCCATGGTAGCCCAGGTTCCCGTACGTGTCGATATTGCCTATGGCAGCGAAGGAGCAAACTTTTGGGTTATGGTTTTCCAGCCTTTTGACTTTTAAAGTGTGACAACAGTCACGCTTTCACCCCATTCTTTCTTTCTACCCTATATTTCCAAAACTTTTTACTGTCAACATGCAGTCTAAAACATTTCAAACACACGACTAAAAGATGAAGGAAAAATTGGCATAAAAAAAGCCCGACTTCCCTTTCGGGAAACCGGGCTTTGGAGGAAGTAATATAACTTAAAAAAGAGGGGCAGAGGCTTACTCAACCTCTGCATCGATGACGTCGTCATCGTCTGCTTTCTTGCCTGCGTCACCGCCGGCAGCACCTTGCTGTCCGCCCTGCTCTTTGGCGTAAACCGCTTCAGCAAGTTTATGTGACTTCTCAGTCAGCGCTTTGACCTTCTCATCGATCTGCTCTTTGGTGGCATTGTCATCTTTGAGTACAGTCTCAAGATCTGCAATAGCCGCTTCAATGTTCGCTTTTTCGCTTGCATCAAAACTGTCACCAAGCTCGTCAAGCGACTTTCTTGTCTGATGGATCAGTGCATCTGCCTGGTTTTTCGCTTCAACGATCGCTTTGCGCTTTTCATCTTCGGCTTTATGCGCTTCTGCATCCTGTACCATCTTCTCGATCTCTTCTTCGCTCAGTCCTGACGAACCGGTGATCTTGATCTCCTGAGATTTACCTGTGCCTTTGTCAACCGCAGATACTGTCAGGATACCGTTGGCATCGATGTCGAAGGTTACCTCAATTTGAGGCACACCTCTTGGTGCAGGCGGGATACCCTGAAGCTCGAACATACCGAGTGACTTGTTGTCTTTGGCAAATTCACGCTCTCCCTGGAGTACGTGGATGCTTACTGCCGGCT
>WGDG01000126.1 GCA_015493425.1 Sulfurovum sp. | reverse complement strand
ATTTATCAGTATTTGACTATCCCTTTTTGTTTAATGATAATCTCTGCATACTACTTCTGCAGCATATCTGTTGAGTATAGTCATATTTTATATGGTGGTATAGAACTGAGAAAAAAGGTTATTTGTCATTTTATAAAGTGTCTATGGTAGAATATAATAATTGATATCAAACGACTTTTTATCGGAAAAGAGAATGAATTCTATGTATGCGAACAGCAATCCTGTCGGTGAGATCTTAACAGCATACAGGAAACACCGCAAAATGACACAAAAAGAGATGGTGGAGGCACTCGCGGCATACCATACCGTATTTGCTTCCCTCACTCCTGTCACTTTGAGCCGATGGGAAACAGGCACAACCTCTCCAAGTCTTCAAAAAAAGAAGCTGCTCATTCTCTTTTTCCTCAAAGGTGGTTGTTTGCAGTGTGTTGCGTGCCGGAAGATCACCCGCCGTGCTTTAGAAAACCTTTACAGCTCGTTATATACAGTCTTTACCGCAAACTATCAGTACATCATCGGAAACCTGCCAGAGCGTTCCCTGAAAGAGTACACGTTTCATCCTCTCTATACCTATTACAGAAAACGTGAGCACATAGAGCACATTGTTGACATCGAAGAAGCGAGCAATGTACCGCACTACTACACCGTTACTGTACAGCAGCTTGAACGCTGGTGTAATCACCCAGCAACCTTTGCGATGATCGCTGAACGCAAAATGCAGCATTTGGGACATTTCATTATGCTTAAGCTCAAAAACGAAGTTGCCAGAGCCATTGCCAACCATGAGCGTAGCGAATTTTCACTCAAAGAGGAGGACTTCTGCCCCGCATATGAACGCGGTACCTACTATGTGCATGCACTCTACGGGCGGAACCCGAAAATTGCCGCGAAGTTCAATGTGGAAGCCTATCTGTTCATGCTCGATAACATGGAAACCATTGACAACATTATGATATTCAGTTCAAGAGATGACGGCAAAACGATTACCCAAGATTACGGCATTGCATCCGTTGCCAAAGGGTTCGATGAGAAACTGGGAATGAAGTGGGAGGGAATGCTCTCTCCGGTAGAGGATATCCTCTTTTCCGATACTGTGCTTAAGTTGGTATTCTAAATCAAAATGTTACTCTAAAAGATAAAAGAAGCATCTTCATTAGATACTTCCGCTTTTTTAATATCTGTACTTTCCACTGTCTCTGATGGCCTGGTTACGCTGTGATTTCTCAATGGAATGCATCATCTCTTTTTCTTCGGACTTGCACTCTTTGTAGCCGTCATCCCAGCCTTCGCGGTATTTGTGATTGTGGTCGTAGCGATCGACATTTTTTTTGAACTGGTCGAACATTGAACCACCCGCTTTCCTTCCGCTGTCACAACCGTCACCGTATCCCTGTGAATAGTCCGGTCCATACCCCTGCGCTCTCATATTGTCTGCAGTACTGGCACATCCTGCCATCAATCCCATAGCCAAGGCTGCTGCTCCTGCAACTGTTATGATCTTGCCGTGTTTCATTGTTTACTCCTTGTTAGTGTTTGAGATTTTCTATATTTTGAATATCCTGCGCAGAAAGTATTTTAGATGCTTCTTGCACATCTTTGTGTGCCTCGTAGTCCATCTTTCTGTCGTAGCTGCTTCGATTGTCATATCGGTCATAGCTGTTGTATCCATTGTAACTGTCACCGGCACATCCGGAGAGTGTAAATACAGATACGGAAGCTGTCAGCAGTGACAGCAGTAATGTTCTGTTCATGGTTTTCCTTTTGTAAAAGATGTCATAGTTTAACAAAAGAAAGCGTATGTAAACGTAAATGTATCGATAAAATATCCATTATTTATCAACATAAAATAGAATTCAATTTTAAAATGATAATTCTGTCTGCTTAGAAATCGAGTCCGGATGCATCCATGTCGGCAGACAGGATATCTCGGTACTCTTCAAATGGGCAAAAGTGGGCATGCCGGTTGTTATTATGCGCGGGCACTACAAGCAGTTTTTGCAAAAAGAGGTGCAGCAGTCTGGCAGTGATCTTAAAGAGTACGATGCCGAAAAAGGGGTTACCGGTCATTAATCCCTTGGGAAGTTATTTTCATGCAGAAGCACGATCTCGTACTCTAAATAGTCAAGTGGATACGTTTCCATCAACCTTTTCATTTCAGCGTATCCAAGCACATTGCGTCCCGCCCCTACGCCGCTTTGTTTCATGTAGCGAAACATCTCCCGAACGGATGGAAATGCAAGGGTATACTCCAGTATGTCAATCTTACCGTCGAAGTGTTTTTCAAGCAGTGCCGTGGTCTCTTCTCTGCTTCGAAGCAGTGGCGGCAGTCCGGCAGTTTCATAGAGGGTTTTGAATGTATGTGAGGTAAAGATGGCCAGGGAAACGGGTGTGTTGAGTGCAGCGATATTGGCAAGGACACCATCAAGGTCATCTGCCCATTGCAGTGCGGAAGCGGAGACAATACGGTCAAAAGAGTAAGAAGAAAGATTGGTAAAAAGTGAGGGATCATTGAAGTCACACTGCATCAGGGTAACATTCTCCGCTTTGGGATGTAATGCAAGCATACCCTCTGCAAAATCGACACCGACAAACGTTTCTACAGGCCAGTCAAGCATTTTGTAGAGTCCGCCGCTGCCGCAGCCGATGTCAAGGATGTGTGAGGGGGCATCGTTTATACGTGATACCAGTGCTTCAAGTACACGCTTCTGAATGATATTGACACGTTCATAGGCATTGGCATTTTGTGAAAAAGATTCTCTGATCTTCATAAAGGCAGCATCCTGGATTGTTTGGAGGTATTATAGCGACTGTTTTTCTAAAGCCCCCTTCCCCAGGGAAAGGCAGAAGAATGTTTTTGGACATAACAAGGAAAAAATGCCCTTATGTTTTTGAAAGGGAGGAGTTTAAACATTGCATCTGGGAAGGGTTGATCGCAGTATACGCCCGGTAGTTTAACCAAATGTTAATCTATAGGTCGTTTCACTCGATAGCTCTGGCAGTCGCAAATGGCTAAGCCACCTTTCGGGCTGAGTGCTCCTTTGTCGCCATCGAGTGAAACTCTTTGGGCAAATGATGGGGAATTTCGATATGATTGCAGCTATGAAACAGTATGACATACTCATTGCCGGAGCAGGTGCCGCAGGGATGATGGCCGCTATTACCGCCGCACGCAGCGGAAAACGGGTGCTGCTGCTTGAGAAACTCTCGAAAATCGGTGCAAAGCTCAAAGCTACAGGCGGTGGCCGATGCAACCTGACCAACACACTGGACAATGAAACTTTTATGGCACACTTTGGACGTGACGGAAAGTTCATGATGCCTGCCCTCGACGCTTTCGACCACCGTGCACTTACCGGGTTTTTTGAAGCAATCGGTGTACCCACACATGCGCCTGACGGTTTTCGCGTTTTTCCGCTTACCCATAGTGCTGCGACTATTGTCGAAGCACTGGAAAAAGAGATGGCACGTGTGGGCGTGGAGGTACGTTGCAAAGCACGCATTGTCTCCATAGAACATGACGGCAGTGCCGTTACCGGGGTAAAGACCGAAGACGAGACTTTCAGCGCTTCTCATGTCATTATTGCAACCGGAGGAAAAGGCTACCCGGTGCTTGGTGCGGAGGGAGATGGATATACCATTGCCGCATCGCTTGGGCACACCGTTACACCGCTGCATCCGGCCATGATGCCGCTGAAGACCAAAGAGAAGTGGGTGGCAAACTGCCGTGCCGATACACTGCCCAAAGTGGAGCTGCGTGTAGCCATAAAAAAGTACCGTAAGCTGCATGCTACCGGTGATCTTATCTTTACCAAAGAGGGGATCCGAGGTCCGGTGGTACTCGACTTCTCGCGGGAGATTACGCCCCTGCTGGCCAAATTCGATGAAGTGCCGATGACAGCAAACTTCACCAAAGGCATGAATGAAGAGCAGATACGCAGCCATTTCAAAGAAGAGATTAAAAAAAACCCACAGAGCACACTGCTGCAGCTGCTTGAAACCCTGCTGCCGACCTCACTCTCTCTGGAGCTGTGCAGACTTGCCGAATGCGACCCCGCACTTACCCTTGCCAAACAGAGGGGAGCAGCACGAGACAAGCTCTTTAAACTTCTTGTAGCAACACCGCTGACCGTGAATGGTCATGAAGGATTTAAAATGGCCATGATCACCCGTGGCGGTATCAGCCTCAAGGAGATAAACCCCTACACAATGCAGAGCCGAAAACTAAACGGGCTTTATTTCTGCGGAGAGGTTGTTAATCTTGACGGCCCCTGCGGCGGCTACAATCTGCAGTGGTCGTTTGCTAGCGGATATCTCGCGGGGAGAGCGGCTTCCTCTTGAGGTCGTGATGGAAAGTCACAATAAAGCAGGCGCCGCCGTTTCTGTTTTCTACCGTAATATTTGCCTGATGCTTCTGTGCGATCTGCTGGCTCATATAGAGCCCTATCCCCGTTCCTTTGCCCTCTTCTTTGGTTGTGATATTCGCTTCAAAAATCTTGTCGATGACCGATTCCGGTACACCGCCGGCATTGTCACATATCTCTAACCTGTCGCCATGCTCGGAGGCGATGAGATTGATTGTAATGAGCCGCTGCTGTATTTGATGCTCGATAAAGGCATCTTTGGCATTGTTGATAATGTTAAGAATAAGATGTTTGAACTCATTGGGGAAGCCGTAGATCTCTGTCTCGTCTTGTCGATCGACTTTCACAAGTATGCGGTTTTTAAGAATGTCGTCTTTGGCAAGGAAAAGTGCAGAGTTGACTACATCGATGAGTTTGAAGTGTACACGCTCCTT
>WGDG01000125.1 GCA_015493425.1 Sulfurovum sp. | reverse complement strand
CGATCAGTGCACCCATATCGAGTGCAAAGACTTTCGCATTTTTAAGAATGTCGGGCACATCCCCTTCACTGATCTTCAGTGCCAATCCTTCGGCAATGGCCGTTTTTCCTACTCCGGGTTCACCTACCAGCAGCGGATTGTTCTTCTTGCGTCGGCAAAGTGTCTGCATCACACGATCGATCTCGTCAACACGCCCGATGACAGGATCGATCTTGCCTGTTTTGGCAAGCGAAACCAGTTCCATTGTAAACTGATCGAGCAGCGTCTCCTCTTTGTCACTTTTTTGTGCGGGTGCTTCTGCCTCCGTCTGCGCATGGGAGATCACTTCAAGGATGTCCACCCTTGCAATCCCCTCTTTTTTCATCAGATAGACGGCGTAGGAGTGCTCCTGCATAAAAATAGCCGCGAGCATATCACCCACTTTCGCTTCGCTGCGTCCGGCAGAATGAATGTGCGTCATCATGTCGTTGATGGCGCGTGAAAGCGCTACGGTTTCAAAAGGCTCTACTGCTTCTTTCAGTGCCGGGATCGTTTTATGAATATGGGAAACGATCCCCTCCTCCAGCCGCTTCGTATCGGCACCGAGTGTTTCGAATATCTCCTGCCCCTTTTCGGAGCGGACAATGGCCAAAAAGACATGCTCTACGGTCAAATACTCGTGGCGGTTCTCCTTGGCGTAGGTGACCGCTTCTTTAAATACGTCGTTTAATGCTACACTGATCATTAGGCATCCTCTTCCATGGTCGCAAGCAGGGGAAACTCGTTGCGTTTGGCAAGCTGGCGTACCTGCTCCACTTTCATCTGGGCAATCTCGTAGGTATACACTCCGCAGACCGCTTTGCCCTTTTCATGAATGAGCAGCATAATCTGCTCAGCCTGCTGATGTGTCTTGTGAAAGATATCCATCAGCACTTCCACGACAAAATCCATACTCGTATAGTCGTCGTTGTGCAACAGCACTTTGAACATTTGCGGCTCCTGAAGTTCTATCTCCAGATCCAGTTCCTCTTCATACTTTGGCATTTATGTTAAAATTCCTCTTGAAAAATAGTTTATGTGGTTCTTTAAATCATTTATATTATACAAAAAATCAGGAGAAATGCAAGTGCGATCTCTTTTCATCACCGCCACAGGTACCAATGTCGGAAAAACCTACACAACCCTGCAGCTTCTCGAAGCCATCGCCAGGCGCGGACTGCGACCCGGAGTTTACAAACCCATCGAAACGGGCGTTACCCAAGCAGCCCCCGATGCAACGGCACTGCTGCAGGCGTGTCAACATGTCAACCCTGCGTTTGAAACGTTGACAACAGAAGATATCACAGCCTATACTTTCGAACTCCCTGCTGCCCCCTACTGTGCAGACACAAAACGGCAGATAGACCTGCAACACCTCGTTGAAAAACACGACATGCTGCTGAAAAAATGTGACATTCTTCTTGTTGAAGGTGCCGGCGGGCTGATGGTACCCATCACCGAAACCTATCTGATGGTACACCTCATCAAAGAGATCGAAGCCAAAGCACTGTTGGTGACCCCCAGCCGCCTGGGATGCATCAATGATACACTTCTCTCTATGCTGGCACTGCGCAGTTTTGATGTGCCATTTGACTGGTGTGTCAACCTTTATGAAGAAACAGAAGTGTTTAAGCAGGTTACACAACCCTATTACGATACAGTCTTTCCGGAGTGGTGGAGTGTCCAGGAAGGCTTGGAAAAGTTTGTCGAAACACTAATATAGACATGCCGCTTTTACCATTGATTGGCTATAATCGCACTATCTATCATAAAACTGCCGAAGGATGCCAATGCAACACCTCGTCGATACCAACAATCTCTCAGACGCACAAATTGACAACCTGCTTTTCGATACTGCGAACTTCAAACGACAGCGTCCTCCGCAACTGCTCAAGGACAAACTGCTCATCACCCTCTTTTTCGAGCCCTCTACCCGTACCCGAAGCTCCTTTGAGGTTGCCGCCAAACGGCTTGGAGCCGCAGTGGTACATCTTGACCCCAGCCGTTCTTCCACCAAAAAAGGAGAAAGTCTTGAAGACACCTTTGCCAACCTCTGTGCGATGGAACCTGACGGTGTGATCATCCGCCATGAGGAGAACGAAGCTCCCGGGCAGCTTGCCAATATGCAGATGACTACCGTCATCAACGCAGGAGCAGGAAACTATGCCCACCCTACGCAGGCACTGCTGGATCTTTTTACTATAAAAGAGCATTTTGATGGCAATATTGAAGGCAAAACCATCGCCATTGTCGGAGACATTGTCAACTCCCGCGTGGCCAGTTCAGGCATCCGACTGCTGACACGCATGGGAATGAAAGTCATGCTTGTCGCCCCAAAACCTTTTTTGCCCCAAAGCAGTGACCTGCCCCAGTATGAAAACCTTGAAACCGTACTGGACAAAGTCGATGTCATTATGAGCCTGCGTGCACAGCTTGAGCGTCACAAAAAACCGATCTTCGATGACTATGAAGCATATGCCGAACACTACTGCATCACCAAAGAGCGCCTTGGAAACCGTAACATTCTGGTACTCCACCCCGGTCCTGTCATGCGCAATATTGATATTAGTGACGATGTACTTGAAGATCCCCGGTGCCAGGTACTCGAACAGGTCAAAAACGGTGTTTTTATGCGTATGGCTATATTGAAACTCCTTTTGCTTGACTGCTAAAAGAGGAACGTAACCAGTGGAGAGCAACGCAAAAGAACCAAATGCCCCTCTCTTTTCTGAAAGCATTTGGCTTTCCCCCAAAGAAGGTTTTACCAAAATGAATCGTCTGGGAGAAGCAGGCACCCCCTTTCTTTTTATTCTCTCCTATGATAAAACAAAACTTTTCGTCCAGCCACTCGACAGTCTCGATAATGATATTTTTTACAAACTCGAAACATGGCGCAATTATCCGGTTACAAAACGTCAAAAGCCCTACCGCTTCAGCACGCAACCCGTTCCCTTTTTGCAGTACAAGAAAGCTTTCGAAGCCATCATCGAAGAGATACGTTCGGGCAACACCTATCTACTCAACCTCACTTTTGAAACCCCTGTCGAAACAGACCTGGCACTCAAAGAGATATTCTATTATGCCAGAGCCAAATTCAAACTCTACTTCAAAAATACTTTTATCTGTTTTTCACCTGAACGCTTCGTTGAAATTGAAAATGATACCATCGCCACCTACCCAATGAAAGGTACGATCGATGCAAACCTTCCCGATGCACAAAAGAGCATTCTTGCAAACCCAAAAGAGATGGCCGAACATGTGATGATCGTCGACTTGATGCGCAACGACCTTGGCATTGTCGGCAGCGAAGTAACTGTCGAGCAATTTCGCTACATCGACCGTATCAAAGCGGGCAGCAAGGAGCTTTTTCAGGTAAGCTCCAAAATCTGTGCCAAGTTGCCTAAAAACTGGGCTTCACAGCTTGGTACCATCTTTGACAGACTCACACCGGCAGGCTCGATTACCGGTACTCCCAAACACAGCACTGTCTCTATCATTGAGCGTATCGAAAATTATGAACGCGGCTTTTATACCGGTGTGTTTGGCATATTTGACGGTAAAGCTGTGAAATCGGGTGTGATGATCCGATTCATCGAGCAAAGAGACGGCAAGCTGTACTACAAAAGCGGCGGAGGCATCACCATCGATTCGGATGCCAGAAGCGAATATGAAGAGCTTCTCGACAAGGTCTATCTGCCGATTTAGGAACCTTAAGCAAAGAACTCAGAGGGAAAACTGACTGCTCTTGGTGCAAAGAGCTTTGCCTGTACGCTTTCTTCTCCAGACAGACGCTGTAACTGATACGGAACATAGATAAACCTGCCCGCTATCTTTTTATGCTGCTGTGAGCGCTCCTCAAGATGGACACGGATCGCACTTTCAATACCCTCTTCTCCAAGTTCAGAAGGCATCGTTGTATCAGCCAGAAGCACGACAATATCTGCCGGCCGTGCCTCTACGCAAAGTTTGATCTCCTCATAAAGTGCTCTGTAAGCATCTTTGGGGTTTTCAATATCGTTTGCCAGCCGTTCGATCTCTCCGTCTTCATAGCGGATCAGTGCAAAAGGTCTAAACCGCTGTTCTTTCTCCAGCATTTCCTGGGCTTCATAAATCCCCTTCTCAAGCATCATCATCGCACGGTCGTCATCATTCATCATTCCCTCTCCTTTATGGTTTCCTGTATTCCCTTTCAGGTCTATGCCGCCATCGGTACGCTTTGTCTTCTGCAATCTTTGCCGCATATACAGTTCCTGTACATCGCCACGGATCAACGACAATGCCGTCAAGTACCGGTTCACCCGGCGCACTTACCGCCAGTGCATTGTGCTCCCGCCAATACTCCCCAATATGGGCACCCACCAGATGAAACGCAAAGTGCGGGTAACGGTGCTCTGCTGTAAGATGACGGTAAAGACCGTCACTGTAGTGGTAGCAAAGCCCCTTTTGCTTCACGCCCACATTGACCAGAAAGTTGTGCCAGTAGGGGTTGCCTTCACGCCCAAATGCCTTTTCAAGTCCCGCCGATGTCTGTATGAGATCTTCCGCCAGTTTTTTCGCTTCCTCTTTGGGTGCCTCATTATTCACAGACAAAAGCAGCTGCATCAAGTGTGCGACATCCGTCTTCTCCTTCGGTTTGGGTACGGATACGCACCCCGACAACAGGAGTAATGCAATGACTGCGCTACAAAGTAATCGTGGCATAGTAGGAAGGCAATATGTAGATCATCGCTACAGTGACAAAGCCCATCAACAGTATATACCCCCAAAGATGTTGCGGCTTTCGGGAGAGAAGAATGCCGCCGACCAGGCCTGTAAGCAGGCCTGCAATATGCGCACTCATATCGATAGAGGCAACACTCATACCAAGTAAAAAGTTCAATCCGAGTATGACGGCAAAATCTTTCATGAACATACGGCTGTGTTCGGCAAGGACTTTTCGGTGGACAATGAAAAATCCCGCAAGTGCACCAAAGATACCAAATATCGCCCCGGACGCGCCTACCCCGACACTAAGCGGATGTATGGCTGAGGAGACAAGTCCTCCAATGATACCGGAAAAGAGGTATATAGACAGATAGGCTGTTTTCGTGAAGTAAAGCTCTACACCTCGGCCTACAATATAAAGAGAAACCATGTTCATCAGCAGATGCGTCATGCCCCCATGAAGGAACATGGCACTGAGCAACCGCCACCACTCGCCATGGAGTACTGTCAAAGGGCCGTAAAGTGCTCCTATTGCGACAAGAGCACGAAGATCAATCTCAATAAAAGTCCCACTCACAAGCGCACTCAGCAGATAGGCTGCCGTACACAGCCCAATAAGCCCGTAGGTAAGCGGAAAACGGCGGAATTCCTGCATCAAGCTTAGCAGATCGCCCCTGCAAAAATAACACCGTCAATGCCCCCGCGTGCGATCTTGGCAATCTCTTTTTCACTGTGAATGAGTACCAGCACTTTGGTGTCGAACAGATAATTTTCTGCAATAGGCTGAATAACCAGTGCCGTATCTTCATCGCAAATCATATACCCTGCCCCCAGTGCGTTGGCATAGATGGCATCATCGAGAGAATTGACCACCACAGCATAGGCAATTTCATTATTTCGGCAGTGTTGTGCAAGTACATGGGAATCGACAAGCGGCTCAAGCAGCACAACCTGATCGGGTCTGCTCTTTTCAATATCTTCTTTGGAATATACCCTGCAAAACTCCGGGCTCTCTATCCATGGATGTCCTATCAGTATCATTCTGCTCTCCTTCTATACACATTCATCACAATAGTACTTGCCGTTGATCAGTGTCGCCTCTTTGATGCTGACATAGGTACCGCATTGGCTGCACTCTACCAGTGTATCACCATCAGGCTCTTTTGTTTTGTTTGGTTTACTGTTTTTTTTGGAAACAGTCGGCAGTTTCCCACCCATCAGTTTGTAGATAAAAATACCGATGGCGGCAAAGACGATCAGCTTTAAGATCATGTACGACCCTTGATGTAAAGATAATTTCGTTGATGTTTTTGTACTATATCATAATCTAACTGATGTTGCACATCCCCGATCTCATCGAAAACCCGCGATCCTTTATAGAAAAGATACCGTGTGTCGGCGTTGCTTACCTTTTGGGTCAGTTTCAGTAACAACGCCGTATTGGTCACCGCCCGTGAACTGATCAGATCAAACGGTGCATGTACTACTTGTTCAACCCGCTTCGCTTCTACTTTGACATTGGGGATCCCCACATCGATACAGGCGTACTTCAAAAACGCCACCCGTTTCTTCAGAGGCTCGGCAAGCACAACTTCACTTTCAGGCAGTGCCATAGCCAGCACCAGTCCAGGAAACCCTGCACCGGTACCCACATCAAGCAGTGTTTTGGGCATTGCTATAAAAGTTAACGGATAGAGTGAATCGACAATATTGGCATAGATCGCTTCTATGCTCTTTGCACCTGTGAGGTTGTGTACCCCGTTCCACTCATGCAGCAGGGCAGCGAACCGCTCCAGTTTTTCCGTGATTACATCAGGAATTTCGATGCCTTCTGCTGCCAAATATGGCTTTAACCCTGTCATTTACTCTGCCTCATTCCGTACTTCTACCAGCCCGCTCTCGGCCAGTTTGTCCACAAAGACCAGCAAATCGTGCTTGAGTACAGATTCTTCCACATCATACTCTTCGAGCAGCACTTCCAGTACACGCTCAAGCATACCCTCTTCGGCTTCAATCGCCTGCCAGATGGAACTTCCCACTTCATCGAGTCCAAAGTAGTTTTCCGAGTTCATGTCAAGCAAGACCATCTCGCCGTCTACTTCCTGGGCAAACACACTGTCGGCAAATTTCACTTGTTGTGTCAGCTTCATTGCTGTTTCGCATCCTTCAAGAGCTGATTTTGAGACAAAGGCTTGAAATTGGCATCATAGATGGCCGGTGTACCCCGCAAATTGAGTTCTGCTGCCGCTTTTCTCGATGCTTTCATCTGTTTCTCTGTTTTTAGGGAATAGACAAAAGGTTTGTTTCCATTTTTCACGAGTGACCGGTATTGGGTTGACCCGTGCAGCATAATCTTGTCATACCGTGCTTTTCTCTCAGCATCATTGCGTCCCTGCATGATCCATTCAACCATCGCAGGTGCTTTTTTGTGAAACGAGAGCGGGAACAGGACAACATGTACCGTATAATCATCCAGTTTTCCTGCTGACGTTTTTGCAAACCGGCCACAGTAGGGGCACTCCGGATCGGTAAAAAGGTAAATCTCTTTGGGACCATGACCATAACTGAACGCCACCCCCTTCTTTATCAGCTTTGTATCGGTAGGGAAAACCATTTCATTCCCGTTTTTGTCATACCCCGAACCGATATAGAGGGCTCCGCTTTTTTTCATTAAAAATGCAATAAGCTTCTGGACGCCGCCATGCCCGTCGTTTGCCTCCAAACGCAATATATAACTGTCAGGCTTTTCAATGGCTCCGGTAATAGTGAGTACAGGATTTTGTAAGACTTTGTTGTATTGTTTAAGTTTCTGAAGCGTTGTCTTGTCGGTAATAGGTTCTGCGGCATGGAGGGAGACAACCATGGCATACACAGCAATCATCAGTATTGAAAGAGATTTCATCGCGTATTTTCCTTACATTTTATGTTAAAGGAGTATACCATAAGTCAGATTTAGCGGTGAAATACCAGAGAGTACAAAAGTAACCTATTCTTTGGCAGAAGTTATTTCATTCATCTGCACAACGATCGAGCCGGAGCGATCACTCCGGCGGCAGTCCAAAACCGTTTTGGCTTTTGAGAGGTTGTTCAACAGAAGCCGCCTGCAGGGCTGTTTTGCTTTCTGCGGCTTGCAGCTTGAGCGGCAGTTCCATATCTTGATCGCTGACCGGACCGATCACCCATCTGAAAGAGCGGGCAGTTTTCCCATCCATTGCCAAATTGGCATTGGCTAACTCATCGTAGGTGTAGACTCTCTGGTTGTCAAGGTCAACCAAATGCAATGCATTTTTTAAACTTTCATCAGAGGAAGGACGTTCAACATACGGCTCTCCCGCTTTTTTATACACATCAAACACACCGTCTACATTGAAAGTCAATGCCGCATCGCTCAACGGACTGACAACCTGAAATGTCCATACACGCGGGTCACTGTCTTTATAGCGATGATAGTCGGAGAAATAGGTGGTACTCCCCGCTTCCCAATCCGGTGTGAACAACACGTACAGCTTGGCACTTCCCATAGACGGGATGTCATGCCTGTCCTTTCCGCCTTCACTGTCTGCAAGTTCACCAAACACTCCGGCTGTTTTATGTTCATATACTTTCCCGTCAGCAGTGGTTGCTTTTACGGTTGTACGCATATACCATCCCTCTTTGGTTAGCGTTGTCTGGCTTCCAGATCCGCTTCCTCCCGTTGAGGAGCCTGTAGACGCAGTACTTCCGTTACTACCCGCCGCAGCGTTGCCACCACTGTTTTCGACACCTGACTGACAACCCGAAAGTACACCGGCTGCTATGATACTTAACAGTACATTCATATATTTATTCATCATCTCTCTCCTTAGAGCTTGTTACTCGGGTTGAGCGGGAACGCGAAGGCATTGGATGCCTGATCGCTGGTCGATCCGAACAGCTTGATAAAAAAGCCTTCCATCGGACGGATAGATCCGGTATCGAATCCGGGTGTTGCAGGATCGAGGGCAATGTAGCCGCCCCCGTTGCCTACACTGTCACCGGAGGTATCGGCACTGTCATGGGTATAGACAATACTCTTGATATAACTGTCGTTGTTACTGTCTCCCATGGGATAATAGCTCCCTGCACTTAAACCATGAGAGAAGTAGAGATCTCTGAGGTTAAAGGCGTAAGGGAAGACATTGCCCGCCATGTACTTTTTGTCATTACCCGACTGGCTGACATAGTTGTCCGGTATGGTTGTCTGATGCACTTTTGTGAAATCAGGATCGTTGATACCAATTGTCGAATCATTTGCATTTTTTGTGGATGTCGGCAGAAGGCCGTTCAATGTTTTCGGAATGGTTACTGTATGGTCTGCATTCGTAATGATCCAGTAACTTTTCCCCTGCTCAAGGGTATCATTCCCCGCAAGCATTGTCTTATTGGTATTTTTATGTGATGCATTCACTTCATAGTTATCATCTCCGGCCTGTTTGTACATGACCCAGTCTGCAGAATCGCCGTACGTACCCAAATCGGTACCAAAGAGCGATACAATATCATTTGAACCCGTATCGCACGGTACACTTATCAGCTTCCACTGGTTGGCAGTCAGTGTGGTCAGCGCTTTTCCGCAAAGGAATTCACGGTAGCCAACCTCAGTAGTATCACCCGTTTCATTAAAGAGGTCGGTACTTGGTGCATCTACGTTACCGTTAACATCACTGTAGTCTGTTCCGCCGCCTGCCCACGATACCAGGCCGTTGGCTTCCACACTGGTAACCGGACAGCCATTGGACGGAGCATTGTTATTTCCCTCTTCACAGTCTGTGTAGCCATCGTTATCGCTGTCGCTGTCGAGCGTGTCTGGCTGACCGTCTCCGTCAGTATCTGCAGGCACAATGGCAGTACCGCCGTCATCAGGGTCATAAGCATCATCCAGCCCGTCTCCATCGGTATCGGTTCCAGTTGGTGCTGTATACCCGGCTGTAGCTTGAGCTTCAACATTGTCGGGAATACCGTCGTTGTCGCTGTCAAGATCTATATCATCGTTAATGCCGTCGCCATCCGTATCAGCAGCTGTTGAAAAATTGCCTTCGAAAATAACTTCAAGTGCATCAGACCCATCTGAACCCAACCAGGCGACATCGAATGTCAACTGTGTAAACGGTGTTGCACTTTCAAAAGCCACACTTCCGGCGGCTGCGCTGTCTGCGTTACTGGTCGATTCAGGATCCGTAAGGTTTGTTGTTGTATCTCTGTAGATTTTTTTACTTCCGCTGTCGGCAATAAATTGATCATTACCAGACAGTCTGGTAAGCGTCACATCACTATTACTCAACGTTAATTCAATAGAGTTTGCATTGTAGCCATCCGATCCGCCTATACGGTCAAAATGTGCCACGACATGTGTTTGGGGTTGAGAAAAAGTTACGGTTAAAGTCCGAGTATCACCGACGGTAGCATTCTCAAATGTAAAATAAAGCGCATTGGCTCCATTGACAATATCAGGATTAGACCAAAGATCAGGACCGCCATTGGAGTTGATTGGGTCGTTGGGCTTATAGGTCCAGTTTGTTGAACCGTTCCCTGCAACAGAATCGAAATCAATATTTGTTGTTCCGATATTACCTGTGGCCAGATTATTACCCTCATCGGTCCACAACCCGCTTAAACCTGTATGAGAAACAGTCCATTCGACTGCATCCGGAATACCGTCATTATCATCATCAATAT
>WGDG01000124.1 GCA_015493425.1 Sulfurovum sp. | reverse complement strand
TTTATAAACAGCATAAAGATGTAGTTTTAGAGTTGCTTGTTAAGAAAGCCTATTATCCACAGAGTTATCTTGATGAACTTTCGAAATTTGGTTTTAGTCAAGATGAGATTTTTCAGTATCTGTTTTGTAATTATAGTCAAGAAAACGATCTACACAAGCGCCCATTGTCAAAGTTGACAAGGGATATTGCAAAAGAGTTGGGGTTGATTGATGGGTAGATGGTGTGATGTGTCCGTTTGGTGTGTTGGTGTTGTCGGGGGACAACACCCTACGCCATATGTGGCACCCAACACCGTGACGATGCACACAACATAACAATAATACGGAGGAAAAATGCAAGAACAAACCAGACCTCTCTGCGGCATAGACGAGGCGGGAAGGGGGCCTTTGGCCGGTTCGCTTGTGATGGCCGGTGTGGTGTTGACAGAAAATATTGACGGATTGATGGACTCCAAGCAGTTAAGCGAAAAAAAGCGGGAGATCTTTTTTGAAAAGATTGTGGCTACAGCACGGTACCATATTGTCTCCTTCAGCGCAGAAGAGATCGACAGTGACGGAATATCGAAGTGCCTTTCAAATGGGCTACGGGCCATTCAGGAAGCACTGCCGGGGTGCCGCTATCTTTTTGACGGTAACAGCCGGTTTGGGGTTGACAACCTGGAGACACTTGTCAAAGCAGATGCGACTGTAGCAGAGGTGAGTGCGGCGAGTATTTTGGCAAAAGTGACACGCGACCGGGAAATGGTGACGTTGTCTGAAGTCTATCCGGAGTATGGGTTTGAGAAACACAAAGGGTATGCGACCAAAGCACATTATGCAGCACTGATGCAGCATGGACGTTCCCCCATTCACAGAAAAAGCTTCCGTGTCAGAGGATTAGACGAGCCTTCCCTTTTTTAGAGCGGAACACCATTGATGGTGAATTTGCCACCTTTGAGAATAAGGTTGTAGACCTTCTTGCCCTTTTCTTCTTTTGGCGGGATGAGCATCATTACCATCATGGTGCGCGGGTCTTGTGCGATCATGGAGGCAATGGTTTCGGAAAGAGAAAGCGTGGTGGTAGCATCAATGGCACCAAGCAGCAGCATTGGATTTTGCTTAACCTGTGCAAAGTCGATACCCGGGGCAACTTGAAGCGAAGCTTTTACTTCAATGTTGCCCAGATTGTTTCCGTTTTCAACTATTTTCCCGACAGCGAATCTGTTCACCGTCATCTTTACCCCTTTGGAGAGCAGCTGTTTGAGGGCGGTGTTAAAGGCTGCTTTATTTTTTTCAGGGTCACTGTTTTGCAATATTTCCAGTGCTTTGGCATCGAGGTTGTCCGTGCTGGCATCAAAAACAACCTGTTCCATGGAGACTGTTTGTCCCTGTCCCTGCATGGTGCTTTTGGCAATTGTGGCAATGACACTGCTTGAGAGCAGACCCTGTTGCTCTTTTTCCGAAGTATTGATGCCCAGGTCGTTTAGTGTCAGTTCTCCCTGTCCTTTTTGGGCAACGGTGATCTTGGCTACCGTGTAGTTGGCATCCATGTCGTAAGGAGAAGGGCCGGTGGATGTGTATGTCGTAACGGTTTTATCTGCAACGGCCTTGATGCCGTCTGAACTTTCCATGCCAAGCAGTACGATTTTTTGATTGAGTGTAGAAAGGGCTCCTTTTTTGAGGGTTCCTTCGAATGTTGCCCCTTTCATTGAAAGCGTTACCGAATCGGAATCGTCACGCAGTGTTTCGTGAATATCTTTGAAATAGCCCTTGAACGCGGAAAGATCTTTTCGAATATCAATATGCATCAGCACTTTTTTCTGCGCGAGCATCTTCTCGATCTGTGCCAGCACTTTTTTGTCCTCATCATCTTCTGCCGCGTTGCGTACGCTGTCCGGCAGAGTAAGAGGGTAGAGATCCATGGAAAGGGCACTGTAGAGGTCAGGCTGATAGGTGATGTCGACGCCCATTTTCAAGCCCTTGAGTGCTTCTATATCCTGTACGGTTGCCTTTGATCCCACCCGCTTGAAATAGGCAGCCATCTTTTTGGGATCGTCAAAGTCAATGACAAAGTGCTCCTTTTTGGGTGTACTGCTGCGTGTTTCAACAACAAAGCCGTTTTGCTGCATTGCCGAAAGCTCCGTATCGAGTTGATGTTTAAGCTCTTTGTTGAGTTTGCCGCTTCCGGCAGTATAGAAATAGATAAGGGCAATGGCGATAACGGCAAGGATGCCGGCAATCATTTTTTTCATAGAGTAATCCTTAGTGTGTTGGGTAGAGAACCTTGAGGTGATCCATCTTTTTACCGAGATTGAGCAGCGCCATATCTGCAAGGACAAGTGCCATCATCGCTTCGCACACAACCGTTCCGCGGATGGCGACACAAGGGTCGTGCCGGCCTTTGAGGTTGCATAGGGTCGGTTCGTTATCCACGGTAACTGTTTCCTGCTCCTTGAAAATGGAGGGGGTCGGTTTGAAGTGGGTCTTCACAATAACAGTATCGCCGTTGCTGATGCCCCCGAGTATACCGCCGGAATGGTTGCTTTTGAAGCCTTCGGGGGTAATGGGGTCGTTGTTCTGACTGCCTTTGAGATGTGTACTGGCTATGCCGTCACCGATTTCGACGGCTTTGGCGGCATTGATGCCCATCATTGCATCGGCAAGTACGGCATCGAGTTTGTAGTAGAGCGGCTCACCCAGCCCTGCCGGTACGCCGGTTGCGGTTGTCAGTACCACGCCGCCTACAGAATCATGTGCTTCTTTTGCCGTAAGCACGGCTGCTTCCTGCTCTGCTTCCTTATTTGGGTCAAGTGCATAGAGTTTGGAGCTTTTGGCATGCTCGAAGTCAATTGTCTCGGCTTTGATGCCGTCTACTTCACACAGACCGCTTTGAATTGTGACTCCCAGTTCCTGAAGCATCAGTTTGGCAATGGCACCGCCGGCAACACGTGCGGCTGTTTCTCTGGCAGAGGAGCGTCCGCCGCCGCGGTAGTCTCGAAGGCCGTACTTGTGAAAGTAGGTGAAGTCTGCATGACCGGGGCGAAAGAGGTTTTTGATGCTGTCGTAGTCTTTGCTCTTCTGGTTGGTATTGAAAATGACCATTGCAATAGGCGTGCCGGTACTGAGCCCTTCGAAGACACCGGAGAGGATCTCTACTTTGTCATCCTCTTTACGTCCTGTTTCGAGTTTGCTTTTACCGGGTTTTCTTCGGTCGAGTTCGGACTGGATGAAGGCTTCGTCTATCTTCAATCCGGCGGGTATACCGTCCAGAATGCATCCAATCGCTTTACCGTGAGACTCCCCAAAGGTGGTCAGTGTCAGTTTTTTACCAAACGTATTCATTGCTTCAATGCCTCCAGTGCGATTTTTGCCGCCTTCTGCTGTGCCTCTTTTTTGCTTTTGCCTCTGGCAGAAGCGATCATTTTATCGTTGAGCTTGACAGCAATTTCAAACTCTTTTTTGTGGTCGGGGCCGGAGGAGCCGAGAAGTTCATACTGCGGTGTCACGCCATGTGTTGCCTGTGTCAATTCCTGCAAGGCGGTTTTATAGTCTTTGGAGAGGGTATCGAGATCGATTTTGGGGTGGGCTGCTTCAAGCAGGTCGATAGCGATTTTTTTTGCGGTATCGAGCCCGGCTTCAAGATAGACGGCACCGATGACCGCTTCGAAAGCATTGGAGAGCAGGGAGGGTTTGTTGCGTCCGTTGTTGTTCTCTTCTGCAGGGGAGAGATAGATGTAGCTCCCCAGGTCGATGGCACGGGCAAGCAGGGTAAATCCGCTTTCGTTTACCAGTGAAGCTCTTATTTTGGAGAGTATCCCCTCGTTAGATTTTGGAAACTTGTTGAAGAGATATTCTCCGACGATGAGGTCGAGTACCGCATCGCCGAGAAACTCAAGCCGCTCATTATTGTAAGGCTTTTTGTCACTTTTGTGTGTCAAAGCCTCAATAATCAACTGCTTATTTTTAAAGGTGTAACCAAGCCGTTTTTCAAGTTGGGCATAGTCTGTCATTGTTGCTCCTTGTGTTTGATGGATTGCTGAATACGTTCGGCTTCGGTACGTGCCAGTTCGTCGCAGCGTTCGTTTTGGGGGTGCCCGTCATGGCCTCGTACCCAGGTACCCCTGACGGTGTGGGGCTTGGAAACTTCAAGGTATTCTTTCCACAGGTCGACATTTTTGACCTTTTTGAAGTTTTTTTTGATCCAGCCGGGAAGCCACTCGTTAATGGCTTTGACAACATAGGAACTGTCCGAAACGACTTCAACATCGCAGGGCTCCTTGAGAAGCTTCAATCCTTCGATGACCCCGCGTAGTTCCATACGGTTGTTGGTAGTATGGTCTTCCCCGCCAAAATACTCTTTGATGTGACCATTGTACTCAAGAATACCTCCGTACCCGCCGGGTCCCGGATTACCGAGACTGGAGCCGTCAGAGTAGAGAGTAATTCGTTTGTGTGCTTGTTTTGGCAACCTGTTCCTCGACTTCTACAGAGTTGATCGTCATACAGCCTGGGCAGCGTTTGAACGATACGGGAAAACTCTGTTTGCATTTTTTACACAGGTATGAAAAGTGTAGATCTGCCTCTTCAAAACCATTCTCTCTTGCCGTAGCGATCAGATCGACGGCAAAAATGCCGCTTTGTGCCATCGGTTTCTGCAGATAGCCTTTGGCATAGTAGAGCGTACTCAGCTGTGTATGATGTGTGATTATATCCAAATCGAGTTGTGAATTGGGTAAGAACCAAAGGATGTCCAAAATATCATGGAGGTGCGAAATATCGATGCGCTCCCAGGCAATACGGGTGTCGAGCCTAAGCAGTTCGGCAATGACCAGACGGTATAAAGAGGGCTCGGTATCGAGGATGGCAAGGAGCCTGGGTACCTTCTGCTCTGCCGAGAGGCTGTGTTTGGAGGTAAGTTCTAAAAACGTTAGAAATTGTTCGAGCTGTGTCGTGTCTTCTCCCAGCATCTTCAGCGG
>WGDG01000123.1 GCA_015493425.1 Sulfurovum sp. | reverse complement strand
CTGCAATATTAACTGCGTTTAATACCCGTATGCCTCTTATCATTAATGATGTCACCAACAGTTTTTTATACAACAAACATATCGACAACCCTTTTAAATTCAAAGTTGAAAATATTGCGCTTGTTCCGTTATATAAAGACACATGCGGTACATGCATGTTAGGTTGTCTGATGATGTATCAGCAACCAGGTAGTAAAAAAATATTTTATAAAAAAGATTTGGAGAGCATAGAAAAACAGGTTGGTATACTCGCTTTAAAGTCTGACCAAGAGGAAGATTTGGCTACAAAGTCATTGGTATGCATAGAAGAAAAATCTCCAGAGGTACTTGAATATAAACTCAATGCGGCATATCAATTTTTTTCTTCCGTAGTACATGATATCCGTACTCCCATAGGCGCAGTAATGGGTTTTTTGGAGCTTATGGAAAAAGATGTCAATGATGTCACGCTGAAAGAGTATATCTATGCGGCACACCGAAGTTCTGAAATGATATCTGCGTTGATCAATGATGTGTTGGACTTCACAAAAATAGAGTCAGGAAAGCTTGAGTTAGACAAGCACTACTTTTCTCCTATGGAAGAATTTGAGAACATTGCTATGATGTTTTATCATACTGCCAAAAAAAATAAAATTGATTTTACAATTTATTATGATGTAGACATTCCCTACATTATTCTCTCTGACCCTTACCGAATCAAACAGATATTGAACAACTTTATTAGTAATGCACTTAAATTCACACCTGAAAATGGAACGGTTAATCTAAGTTTTCTGTATGATAAAACCAATGATACGCTACGCATAGATGTAACCGATAGCGGCATAGGTATTTCAGAAGATGCTATTGAACAAATATTCAAGCCATTCCAGCAGGCATCTAAAATGACTTCAGGAAAATACGGTGGTACCGGACTTGGCTTGACCATATCAAAACAGTTGGCAGATATGCTTGATGCTGAGTTGGAGGTAAAAAGTAAAGTAGGTGAAGGAAGTACTTTTTCTCTTATCTTACCTTGCCATACTATTGCGGGTACTCCAGCATCGCTCAACCGGGAAAAACTTGAGTTGGTATCACATGCATCAATTTATTGTATGAAAGATGACAAAACTGATATTGAATATCTGAAGCACGTGAAACAATACTTTGATAAGCTGAAAATTGATTTGAAAATTATTGCAGTAGATGATCTGGATATGATAGAAGAAAACGGTATTCTTCTGTGTATCGAGAAAAACTATGAATCCTCTTACTTTGAGCACTGTTATCAAGAGTTTGCTTCACGTCTTGTTATTATAGAATCGTCTATGTTTATGGAATCAAAGCAGGCTTTCGGGGAGGCAGTATTGCTGCATCGTCCGTTATTCCCACATAAGCTTTTTGATGCAATTGCCGGACTTTTGAAAGAAACAGGTACTATTCAAAATGTAAATAAGCAAACGGATACCACAGAAAAGAAAGTTCTCAATGTTCTTATTGCTGATGATAATATCATTAATAGAAAATTGATGCAGGAAGTGTTGAAAAAATATCACACTGTACCTCTGAGTGCGGCAGACGGAAATGAAGCAGTAGAAATATTTAACGAAAACCCTATTGATCTTATTTTTATTGATGAGCAGATGCCCGGGATGGATGGTAGTGAAGCTATCCGTCTCATTAGAAGAACAGAGAAAGGGAAAGACATTCCTATTTACAGTTTGACAGGTGTATCTGAAGAGGGGGCGGTAAACAAGATTAAAAAATCAGGTGCTACAGATATTTTGTTGAAGCCTATTAAAAATGAAGTGCTTCAAGAAATTATTTTGAAATATAATCAATAAAGCCGGTAATTCACATAAAACACAATCTTTGTTTTGGTCTTTGGGCGCGGATAGTCTTTATAGGCGATCTGAATGACTGAAATGGTGTTTTTGTCGAGTGCTTCGTAGCCTATGGGGCGTACCAGGTGCAGGTTGGTAATGGCGCCATTGGGGTGCAGGTAGAAAGAGACCACATTGGTGCCCTGCTGTCCTGTGCGTACCGCAACGTCAGGGTAGCCGTTGATGACAAGTGTATTTTGAGTAATGCGGTAAATCTCGTCAAGATGGTTTTTGATGAATTTCTGCTGTGTCTTGGTGAAGCTGTAGAATTCCCGGCCGTAAAGCTGGTTGATCATTCTGTTGGTGCGTCTGCTTGGTGCCGAAGCTCTTCGGGCAGGACGGTGTGCACTTCTTTTACCGCCAAGGAGTGCATTGGCAAGTTTGTCCTTGGTATGCCTTTTGGGAAGATGGAAGCTTTTGGGAAGCGGCTTCTGTTTTGCTACTTTCTTTCTTACAGGCTTTTTTGTTTTAGCTATCTTCTTTTTGGGTTTTACATTTTTCTCCTGTTTTACAACCTTCGTAGCGTTATTTTCCTCCTTTGATACTTTGGCAATATCAAAGCCCTTTTTCTTTTCAACATGTTTCTTTTTGGCCACAGTCACAGGCGGCTTTGGTGTGACAATCGGTTTTTCGGGTTTTGGCTCCGGTTTTGGTTGTACCTTTGGTTTTGGCGGCATGACAGGCGGTTTTGGTTTGGGCTTTGGCGGTGGTGTCGGTTTGGGGGCAGGCGGTGTGAACTGAGAAAGGTTGAGGGTAATCTTTTTTTCACTCTGCGGCGGAGGCGGGGTGAACTTCATCTTCTCAAAGGAGAAGAAAAAGAGTGCAAAAATGAGCAGGTGAAGGAGGAACGAGAGTATAAAACCTTTCAGCGTTCGTTTATCCCTCACCTTTTAGTCCCTCTGTTGTATAATCTGCGATATTATACTTAACAAGGATTAATGCATGGCATACGACAAGAGCATCGCGGCATTTGAAGAGGCATATAAAGTCATTCCAGGAGGTGTAGATTCTCCGGTAAGAGCGTTCAGCGGCGTGGAGGGAACTCCTCCGTTCATTGAAAGAGGAGAGGGTGGCTACCTCTACGACATCGACGGGAATCGTTACATTGACTATGTGCAGAGCTGGGGACCGCTGATCTTTGGACATTGTGACAGCAATATTGAAGCGGCGGTGATCGATGCCGTGAAAAAAGGGTTGAGTTTTGGTGCGCCTACAACAGTCGAGACAGAACTTGCCGAAGAGATCGTTGATCTTTTTGAAAGTATTGACAAAGTGCGTTTTGTCAGTTCGGGAACTGAAGCGGTCATGAGTGCCATTAGACTGGCACGCGGTTTTACCGGACGGGATGACATTGTAAAATTTACCGGCTGCTACCACGGACACAGCGACTCTCTGCTGGTACAGGCAGGTTCGGGGGCGGCAACATTTGGGAACCCAAGCAGCCCCGGTGTACCTGCGGACCTGACAAAACACACACTGCTGGCAACTTACAATGACATGGAGAGTGTTAAGCAGTGTTTTGCAGATTCCAAAGAGGGAATTGCCTGTGTTATCATAGAGCCGATTGCCGGAAATATGGGGCTTGTACCTGCGGAAGAGCAATTTTTACAAGAACTCCGTGCAGTATGTAACGAGCATGGGACACTGCTTATCTTCGATGAGGTCATGAGCGGATTTAGAGCGTCACTCAAAGGTGCACAAGGGATTACGAAGGTCAAGCCTGACATGGTTACGCTTGGCAAGGTGATCGGCGGGGGAATGCCTGTAGGTGCTTTTGGGGGTGCAAAAGAGATTATGGCGCACCTCTCTCCTGAAGGGCCGGTTTATCAGGCGGGAACACTTAGCGGAAACCCGGTAGCCATGGCGGCCGGACTTACGAGTCTGCGAAAACTCAAAAGCAATCCGTCACTTTACGTTGAGCTTGCAAACAGAGCCAAAACACTGATGGAGGGCTTTAAAAAAGCTGCCGAAGCGGTGAATGTACCGATGGTGACCGATGTACGGGGCAGTATGTTCGGTTTCTTTTTCTCTGACAAGCCGGTAAAAAACTTTGCCGATGCGCTGGAGAACGACCAAAAGCTCTTTGCCAAGTTCCATAAAGGGATGCTTGACCGTGGTGTCTACCTTGCCTGTTCGTCGTTTGAGACCGGGTTTATTTCGACAGCTACAACCGATGAAATGATAGAAGAGAGCATTAAAGCTGCCTACGAAACACTCAAAGAGATCACTGCTTAAAATGGAACAGCTCTGTTACTGCAAAAGCGGCAAACCCTTTTCAGAATGCTGCGAGCCGATACTGCGTGTGATTGATGTTGCCCCAACTGCCCTGGCACTGATGCGTTCCCGCTACAGCGCTTACTGCCTGGGAGATGTCAACTACCTTCAGGCAACAACATACGATCATACCTGGAGTGATGAAGAGCTCAAGTTCATTCAGGACTGGGCCGACAACAGCCACTGGCAGCATCTGGAGATCATAGACCATACAGATGATACCGTCGAATTCAAAGCTTATTACATTTACAACGGCGTACAGCACGTACATCATGAGAAGTCTGTGTTCAAAAAGATAAATGATATGTGGAAGTATGTCGATGGAGAAATTTACGAAGACAAAGTGAACTTTCCGCGTAACGAAGTGTGTATCTGCGGCAGCGGGAAGAAGTACAAACGCTGTTGCGGTATGCTGTTAAAATAGTAATTTCTTTTACTGTTTTACGAATGCATATACTATAACACATATCGTTTGGCTTCTTTGGGGTTCAACTCTTTTGGATATACTTATATACTTGTAATTGAAAGTATAAAGAAGGAATGACATTGCCAAAAAAAGAAGAAGAACCCAAATTCAAAAAAATTGTCGATGCCGCTGACGGATTGAGCCTTGGCATTTCAATGGTTGTGGCGGTATTGATTGGTGTGGGTGTTGGTCTGGGGCTTAAAAAACTGACAGGTGCAGGATGGACACTCTGGCTTGGTGTCGTCATAGGTATCGGGGCGGCTATCAACAACGTTTACATCGCTTACCGTAAACAGAAAGCCTCTCTCGATGAGCTGGCACGTGATCCGCGCTATCGTCACCAAAGAGAGATCGATGCAGATGACGAGGATGACGATGAACGTTACTGACAGAAAGATTGTCGGTGCACTCATCGGTATCGACGGACTTTTACTGCTTGCAAGTGCACTTTTCTTTGATGAGAAAGTACTGCTCAATACGCAGATTGGGTTTCTTTCCGCCTCACTGGTGATGCTCGGCTCTATGAAGAGTTACAAACGTATGGTCGATGCACGGGTGGAACATGAAGTCATTACAACCGACATCGACAGAGATGTCATTGACAAACTCGAAGACCCGCACGATCTCTATTCTGAAGAGCGGGTAGAAGAACCTGTTGAAGATATGAGAACTGCCATCAAAGAGGAAAAAAAGCGCCTCAAGGCAAACCGCCGTACACTTTTTGAGATTTTGCGTGATACAAAAGGTGCGCTTTCCCTCTATCGGATCGGTGCCTATGTGCTGCTTATTTTGGGCTTTCTCTACCTCAATCGCCACGGACTGCTGCACCTGCCGTCCTATCTGCTCTCCATAGGACTGCCTCCGCTGATCGTGGCCTTTATGCTGGTCAGCGCGAGAGTCTCAGAGTCTACACCGACACACACCAAGGAAAATGTATGAAACGACTGTTACTGCTCGCCTCTTTTGCTTTGACGCTGACTGCCTGTGCGACACAGACAGCGCCAACCCAGTGTCAAACACAACCTATTGCACCACCCCCGGCTTCTAAAAAACTGAAAATTGTTGATAAACCCATCGACTTTGCTTCCAAGCGTATCGCCTTGACAAAAGCCTACATCAAACAGCATTATGGCAAAAATGTACGGGATATTACCATAACCCCTAAAGTGATCGTACTGCACTATACAGCGATCGGATCACTCAAAGATTCGTTCAATGCCCTCAAGCCTCAGATGCTCAGAGGCCGCAAAGACATTGCCAAAGCATCTGCCCTCAATGTATCGGCACACTATCTTGTGGACAGAGACGGGACAGTCTACCGACTGATGCCCGACAACCATATGGCACGCCATGTTATAGGGCTTAATTACAATGCTATTGGTATTGAGAATGTGGCCAAAAATGCAAACGATCTTACGGCTGCACAGGTACAAGCGAATATCGCACTCGTGAAGTACCTGAAACGAAAATATCCCACCATCAAATACCTCATTGGGCATCATGAATACAGAAGAATGGAAAAAACACCTCTGTGGCTGGAAAAAGACAAAGGGTACCGTACGAAGAAGTACGATCCTGGTGTGAAGTTTATGGATGAAGTACGTTCCGGTGTAAAGTGGCTGGGGCTCAAAGAGCCGCCGAAAT
>WGDG01000122.1 GCA_015493425.1 Sulfurovum sp. | reverse complement strand
GCTCTTTAATATAGGGTTTACCCAGTTTGGCAGTAATGGTCCAGTTAATCTTGCGGATATCATCTCCTATCTGATACTCACGAAGTTCGGCAAAGTCATACCCCTCACCGTGCAGCCGGCTGAGGTTGTGGCCGCTGAGCAGTGTATGTACCTGATGGCGGGCTTTTAGCAGGAGAGCCTTGAAATCGGTGGTCACGGTGTGACCCCCGATTTTGAATGAGGAATTTCGGTATGTTTTTCTATTAAAACGCTTTTATAAAAAAAAGGAAAAAATATATAATTCAAGGTTGAAAAAAGTAGCTCAAGTGTTAACATTTCCCAATTCCTAATTCCATTATGGTACCGGCACCGCTGCAACGATCTTTGCAATAATCTCATCAGGCTGTATGC
Source organism: Sulfurovum sp. (assembly GCA_015493425.1). Taxonomy (GTDB): domain Bacteria; phylum Campylobacterota; class Campylobacteria; order Campylobacterales; family Sulfurovaceae; genus Sulfurovum. Next base: position 7,662 of record WGDG01000122.1, on the reverse strand, counting down.
CTCTGGCTCTCGCTTCGTAGCTTAGAACGATGCGGTGGCGCAGTACGTCGGCGATGACGTAGCCGATGTCGGCAGGGGTGACGTAGTCGTTGCCACGCAGGAAGGCTTTGGCACGGGCGGCTTTGTAAAGGTCGATGGAGGCACGGGGGCTGACACCGTACATAATATCAGCAGCGATGCTATCCATACCGAATTTTTCAGGCTTGCGTGTTGCAGAAACGAGGCTGATGATGTACTGTTCGAGTTCGGGGTCGATGTGAATGGCTTCAATCGCCTTTTGGAGTGCGAAGAGCTCTTCTCTTTCAAGCACCTGCTTTACTTCGCCAAAGCTTTTGGTTGCCCCCTTGCGCATAATCTCAAGCTCTTCGGCTTCACTGTTGTGGGTGACGATTAGTTTCATCATGAAGCGGTCAAGCTGTGCTTCGGGAAGCGCATAGACCCCCTCCTGCTCTATGGGGTTCTGGGTTGCCATGACAAGAAAAGGGCGCTCGAGCGGGAAGGTCTCGTCTCCAATGGTCACCTGCTGCTCCTGCATCACTTCAAGAAGGGCTGACTGTACCTTTGCCGGCGCACGGTTGATCTCGTCTGCAAGCAGCAGATTGGTAAAAAGCGGCCCTTTTTTGATGCTGAAGCTATGGTCTTTAGGGTTATAGATCTGTGCGCCGATAATGTCTGAAGGAAGTAGATCGGGAGTGAACTGTATCCGCTTGAAGTCCAGTCCCAAAGCTTTGGCAAGGGCATTGATGGTGGTGGTCTTTGCAAGACCAGGTACCCCTTCAATGAGGATGTGACCCTCACAGAGCAGCCCGATGAGCAGCCCCTCTATCATTCTCTCCTGCCCTATAACTGCTTTGGAGAGCTCCTCTTTAAGTTGAGTTATCTTTTCTGTCATGTCAGTCGCTCCTTTGCTTCCTGTTTGAGTTGTTTGAGTGCATATTTCTCTGTTCCGTAGAGGTCGGCTTCGAGTTTGTCAATGACAGGTGCGAAGCGCTGTGCATCTTCTGCCATCAGCAGCTGCAGCAGCTGCTTTTTTGCATTGCAGGCATCGATACGTGCGGTAAGCGGATGTTCTCGAGCTTTCTCTTTTCTGTGCCATTTTAGCATCCATGCAGTCAGAAAACCCGCTCCAAAAGCGAGCAGGTACCCCATAAGTGTACCAAACTGTTTCCAGTTACTATGCAACGGTGGCGGTGTATCGGTTTTGTCAACCAGTACAGCAGTATCGGGGCGGGTGACTTCAATGTGCTCCGAAGGGATATTAAGCGTGTATTGTTGCCGGGTTTTGGGGTTAAATGCGTGCAGTGTGATGCGTGCAGTGTCAAAACTTTTTCCGGAAGTGAGTGCAAGATCGTAAACTGCTTTGTAGTGTACGGTGTGTGCATCTACGTGTCTGGTCAGTACCGGTTTGCTTGCAAAGAGGCTGACATCTTCTTGCTTGGGATAAATGTTTTCAAGCAGAGGAGGATAGCCGTTCCCTTCGATGCTAATGCGCAGTGAGACAGGCTCGTATGCTTCGACCTTTTTGGGTTTGAAGAGGTAGTTTAGTGTAAAATTGCCTATGAGTTGTGTCCCTTTTGGCAGTGGCTTCACCTTTATTTTCAGTGGCGGAACATCTACTTTTGAGTCGGTGGTTTCAAGTTTTTTGAAGTCGTCACGGTCTCCAGAGAAGAAGTAGTGTACCTTATCATCATTGGTAACACGTTTGGTCAGGTCGAAATCGATGTCAAGCAAACCGCTTTTGAGCGGGAAGAGGAGGTAGAGGTAGTGTTCTTTGGCATGGTGCAGGGTGTTGTCATGCGTGGCACTGATCTGTTCGACGCGGTATGCACGTTTTGGTTTGATGTCAAACAGAAAGAGCAGAATCGGTTCAGGATTGGTCTGGTTGATATCCACACGCAGGAGTACCGGCTCTTTTTCGTATGGTGTGAGGGTGCTGGGGCGGATGGTATAGGTGAAATCTTCTGCGTGCAGCAGAACGCAGAAGATGCTAAGAAACAGTACTGCCAGTCTACCACGGTTTGGTTTCACGAATATATCCTTTATTGATCAGTTCGTACACTTTGGAACTCAGAGGCAGCTTTTGCGGCTTTTGTTCTTCATCCATCAAGAGCTGTTTCTTCGCCTCTTTGGCACGCTTTTTGTGTTGCTGCTCGCCGCCAGAGCCCGAACCTGCCCCCGACTGTTCCTGTGCTTTGGGCTTTTTTGCATCGTCGCTCTCTTCGCTGCTTTGTTTTGCTTTGCTCTGTGCTCCCTGTGATTTGGGACGTGCCATGCCAAGAGCCTTTTTTTTCCGTTCTTCAAGCAGAGCTACGGCTTTCAGGTTGTGCAGCGCTTCGGTATCTTCTCCGAGTTGGAGTGCCTTAGTATAATACATCCTCGCTTTAGTGTACGCTCCCTGCATGGCGTATGCGTTACCCAGATTGTAGAAGAGCATCTGCTTGATTTTCGGAGAAGTAGTATGTATGCCGAGGTAGAGTGCGGCAGCTTTAGGGTAGTTGCCCAGTTTGTAGTAGGTATCGGCCAGTGCGATTTGGCGTTGCAGAGAAGGGGTTTTGACCTTTAGTAGCGTTGTTTTGGCGGCTTTGTACTCATGATGTACATAGTGGTCGTATGCCTGTTTTAGATAGAGGGTGTCGAAAAAGGAAGCGTGCAGTTGGATACCAAAGAACGCAAAGAGAGGCAGGAGTCTGCGTGCGGCACGTGTATGCACTGCAAGAAAGAGCAGTAGTGCCAGCAGCAGCGGCAACTGATAGAGTTCGGTGTAGCTGTGGCGCAGTTTCTTTATGCTGTTTGTATTGTTACTGCCTGTTTCAAAGCTTTTAAGAATGGCGTCTGCTGTCGCTTCCGGGCTGCTTTGGGGGGTAAGGTAGGTGCCCTCAAGTGTGTCTGCAAGACGTTCAAGCAGCGGATTGATACGGGAGATGACCAGATGCCCTTCCCTGTCTCTCAGTGGTTTCCCTTCTTCTGTTGGAATGGTGCTGCCCTCCGTTGTACCAAGGGCAAGGATAGTGAGGTGGATATCGGCTCCCTTGAGGGCTTGTGTCAGTGCATCGAGGTCTCTCTCCTCTCCGCCATCGGTAATGAGCAGCAGCTCCTTATGTCCGTTTTTATCCGTGGCAATCTGCTTGAAGAGTTTTTTGAGCGAGGTTCCCTTGGTAAGGATGTTTTTGGGTTCGAGTGCTTCAAGAGCCGTCTTCACCAAGGCATGGTCGGTGGTTGGCGGAGAGAGCAGCAACGGATTAGTCGTAAAGGCGATGAGCATTACATTGTCTTTGGCATCTTTTTGCAGCAGTGCTTCAATAGTCGCTTTGGCGAAGCGGTAGCGGTCGGGTTGAATGTCCCGGGCACGCATCGAGTAGGAGACATCCAGGGCGATAATGACATCACGTGCATCGACACGCTCCTGGCTAAGACCTTTCTCAAGCTGTGGCCTTGAGAGTGCTACAAGGAGCAGGGTAACGATGAAAAGATGCATAACAATACGCAGAGAACGCGGCCTGAACAGATAGAATACCAGGCCAATCGGAATGAGCAGCCAAAGGTACTCGGGAGCATGAAAAGTCATTGGCGCTCCCTTGCATAGGAGAGATAGAGCCATAACAGCAGCAGTGCCAGTGCCGCAAGCAGCGGCGGAGTGATCAGCAGCTGTCTGTTGAGGTAGTTCTCTCCGCGTATTTGGCTTGGCTCCAGTGCAGCGATCTCTTTAAAAATTTTTTTGAGCGATGCTGCAGAAGCAGCACCGTAGCTCTTGCCGCCAGTCTCTTTTGCAATGGTTTCAAGCAGTGCGGCATCGTAGTCGCGTTTGGTGCCGATACCGATGGTGTAGATGCGTATGCCCTGCTTCTTCGCCAGTGCGACAGCTTCTTTTGGGGAGTGTTTGCCCGCATTGTGAAAACCATCCGTTAGCAGTACAATCACTTTCGATTTGGCCTTGCCAAAGGAGAGGGTACGCATTGCCTGCATAAGCGCATCACCGATGGCAGTACTCTCTCCGGCAATGCCCACGGTGGTCATCTTCAGAAGTTTACCCAGTGCCGCAAGGTCGTAGGTCAGCGGTGAAGCAGTGTAGGCAAAGGTACCAAAGACGACTATCCCTATATTGTCATCAAACCGATTTTGGGTGAAGGCCTCTGCCAGATCGAGGGTAGTTTCATATTTGCTCTTGAATCGGTCTTTGGTATCGAAGCCGCTTTGGGCCATGGAGCCGGAGGCATCGATGGCGAGGACAAGGTCTCGTCCCTTTTTATGCCTGTTGGCACTGCTGTCATAGACAAAAGGTTCGGCAAGCGCTGTAACCATTAGCAGGAAAATGAGTACCTTCAGCCATATCTCCCACGAAAAGAGGGGGTGCTCCCTGCCTGCCCATTCCAGCCTTGGAAAGTAGTAACGGCGGCTATGCTCCCGGCAGAGGAAGAGGCAAGGAAGCAGTAACAGCAAAAGAAAGGCCCAGGGGCTACCAAACATAAAATGCATACTCTATTTTAGCATTTTCGGAATAAGGTTACGATATAATCTTATCAAATCTACGTCGAGGGCAAACATGCTTCCAAAAATGATCATGCAGTGGTTCGCTGCCGTCTGTACCGTACTTATTCTTTCTGTTAGTGCCGCACCTGCTGTGGAAAAGCCGTTTGACGAGCATGCCACAGAGGTGATCTACAATTCTCTCCAGACCGAGTCCAATCGGAGTTTTCTCAAGAGCTTTTACAAACAGCTGCTTTTTCTGCCGGCATGGATGCATGAAAAAGGTCCCTCTCTTGCTGCAAAAGGACTCTTTTCGGCCATGAAAGAGGACTTCACCCTTGACCCAGGAAGCAGGCTTTACCGCGATGCAAGGGCGTTCGAAGTTCAGGCGCAATCACTCTATGCAAACGGCAGTACCTTTTTGCAGAAGATGGAGATGGAGTTCAAGATCACGATGCTCTACAAGGCTTATACTGATTACGCCTACTTTGGCAGTATCAACTGGGGGGCCTTTCAGGCACGTATTGTCAACCTGAAAGTCAACGGCGTGAGTACAGAATGGGTACTGCACCGTCCTAATGTAGACCCTATCAGCATGGTAGAGAAGGCACTTCTGGGGGCAGATCTCAAAAAAGAGCTTCAGAATGCTGTACCTACCGCTTACCACTACCGTGCCCTGCAGCGTGCACTCAAGCACTATATGGATATTGAAGCGGAGGGGGGATGGGCACCGGTGCGGTTGCATACCCGTAAGCTCAACCCCGGAAAACGTGATCCGGGTGTCTATGCACTGCGTGAGCGTCTAAGTGTTACCGGTGAATACCATGGATGTTCGGAGAGTGATGAAGATGACCGTTATGACAGCTGTCTTGTCGAAGCGGTCAAGCTTTTTCAGATCCGAAACGGTTTGAAAGCTGATGGTGTGGTGGGACCTGCAACACTGAGAAAGCTCAATATTCCTGTCTCCCGGCGAATTACCACTATCCGCCTGAACCTCGACCGTATCAAGTGGCTTAATCCCAGACAGCCTCATCGTCACATCATTATCAACATTCCCTTCTTTACGCTCTATTTCGAAGAAGACGGCAAGCTGGTTACCTCCATACGGGTCATTACCGGGAAGCCAAATCATCCTACCCCTATCTTTTCCGATGAGGTAGAGATGATTGTGCTCAATCCCTACTGGAATGTGCCAAAGAGCATCATTCAAAAAGAGATGATTCCCAAGCTGCTGCGTAACCCCTACGCACTTAAACACGAAGCCATCCAAATCTACTCCGGCTGGGGGAAAGATGCCAAAACGATTGATCCTGCCTCGGTTAACTGGGCGCAGTACCGCTACAGCAAACATGTCCCCTACCGCTTCGCACAGCAGCCCGGATACAAGAATGCACTCGGAAAGATCAAGTTCCTCTTTCCCAACAAATTCTCGGTTTATATGCACGATACACCGACAAAACGCCTTTTCCTTCGAAACAAACGTGCTTTCAGCCATGGCTGTGTCCGTCTTCAGGAACCAAAGAAATTGTTGAAAACATTCGCGAGTTTTGAACCCATCGATATGGAAAAGGCCGATACCATTCTCAAAGGCAAGAAGAATGTCTACTTGAAGCTCAAAGAGAAGGTACCGGTGGATATCATTTACCTGACTGCATGGGTAGATTACGACGGTCACCTGCAGTTCCGGGACGATATCTATCACTACGACGAGATGCAGCTGCAGTCGTACAAAAGGTGGTAATATGGTGTTTGAGTATGCAGTTGCATTGACAGGAAGTATTGCAACAGGAAAGAGTACTGTAGCACGAATGTTCGAAGAGGATGGTTTTGTTATCATCGATGCGGATAGCATTGCACATGAAGTATTGGAATCACAGCAGGAGGTGATAGCCCGAATGTTCGGTGATGAAGTCGTGCGTCATGGCACAGTGGACAGAAAAGCGCTTGGGAAAGTGGTTTTTGCCGACCCGCTCAAACGCAAAGCGCTCGAGCAGCTGCTTCATCCGCTCATTTACGATGTCATCGAAGCCAGAGCGAAAGAGGAAGATGCAAAACAAAAGCCCTATATTGTCGATATACCGCTTTTCTTCGAAGGAGGGCGCTACCCCATCAAGCGTACACTGGTGGTGTATGCTGCCCCCAAACAGCAGCTTGAGCGTGCTATGATGCGTGACGGGCTGGATGAAGAGGCTGTGCTTGAACGTATTGCCTCTCAGATAGATATTGCCGAAAAGCGTTTTCTGGCAGATTATGTTATTGACAATACCAAAGACGAAGTACACTTGCGAAGTGAGTATGAACAGGCCAAAGATGCCATTTTGAAGGAGTTTTCATGACAGTGACAAAGTATTCGGCCAACGGGAATGATTTTATTTTTTTTATTGCCAAAGAGAAGGCAGACAGAAGCGAATTGGCCAAAAAGCTCTGCCACCGCCAAAACGGTGTGGGTGCGGACGGTATGGTCGTATTGCTGCCTCATCCGGAGTATGATTTCGAATGGGACTTCTACAATGCCGACGGCTCGTATGCGGCAATGTGCGGGAACGCCAGCCGTGCTGCAGCGCATTTTGCGCACGAAAAAGGCATTTCCAAAGATGGGAAAGCAGAGTTTCTTACCGGTGCAGGGGTCATCCGTGCGACGATCAACGGGCTCTATGTTGTCAGCGATATGGTTGAGCCCAAAATTCTGCGTACTGACATCGAGGAAGAGGGTGAAACATGGTGGCTGATCGATTCGGGTGTACCGCACCTGGTCGCCGTACGTGACAATATTGACCGGTTCGATCTGGCACAGGCACGCAGACTGCGCGAAAAGTACGATGCCAACGTCAACATTTGCCGCCTGGAAGGGGACGATACAATGTATGTGCGTACCTATGAAAGAGGTGTAGAAGATGAAACACTGGCATGTGGTACAGGTATGGTTGCCTGTTTCATTCGTAACCACCAAGAGGGGAGGGCGGCCGATCAGGTGAAGGTTTTTCCCAAAAGCGGTGACGAACTTTACGTCAGCTATGAAGAGGGTGTTTACCGTTTTGGCGGGCAAGTGACCAAAACATTCATTGCGGAAACACTGATTTAGAGAGGAAAATATGAAAAAACTGATATACATCGCGGCACTGATAGGCAGCCTGTTTGCCGGAGAGTTTGATGATGCCATGCAGGCATACAAGGCAGGCAATTACATTCAGGCACTCA
>WGDG01000121.1 GCA_015493425.1 Sulfurovum sp. | reverse complement strand
GGTATCAACCGTAAACTTATGGAAATAGATTCAAGACAATATCTCCAAAAATATATTTCCATTATTCATACGATGATTAATAAAATAGAATTTTTACGTTTACACGATATGAATTTTAAACACGCAATTGAAGTAGATATTGAAATATATGAAACAAATGAAAAACAGTGGTCCGTATCAGTATTGTTAGACGCTGCTAAACAGTATGTATCATTTTTCAAAGATTATTTAGAGAGATTGTTTAATCAAAAAAATGCCCAGTTTCAAAAAAGATTAAACTTTATACTTATAGCTATGTCTTTTATGCAATTATTAGCTTTAATTAGTGTTTGGAATGATTATCTATCGATAAGCAATCAGGAAAACTTAAATGTAGATCCTCGGATCATACATTTGTTTGATTTCTTTAACAGTAAAGTATCAGGTTTATTAAATTTTAATTTGTATATTCCTTTTGGATTGCTTGCTATTATAGTTATCATTATTGCGTATCTTTGGAAAAGTAATCGGGAAATATGATTTATTGTGAAGACATATAATGGAACTATCAATTATTATATAAGAAGTGCAATTAGGAATTAGAAGTATAGGTTTAGGTTGCTTTGTGTAATAGCACTGGATATTAATGTACTTTTTAATAGCTATATGCGGGATTTCGTTACATACAGAGCAACTATGAGGAGAGAGTGATGACCAATGCCTACACTACCGACACAATCATTGCGCAGTACTGCCATTTCGGATGGGGAGAGAACCGTCTGGGGGTACCCAACTACCCGGAAACCTGTGCCAAGCTGGCACTGGCGTATATGGAAGATCGCCCCAAAACAAAAGCGTTCGATGTGGGGTGTGCCATCGGGCGCAGCAGTTTTGAGCTGGCACGGGAGTTTGACGAAGTAATCGGGGTGGACTTTTCTGCACGCTTTATTCAGGAGGCACTGAGACTCAAGGAGAGCGGTGTGCTGCGTTACGCTATGCCTGAAGAGGGGGAGATAGAGTCCTTTCATGAAGTGCGTCTGAACAAGTTCGGGCTGGAACACGCGTCAAAGAAGGTGAACTTTTGGCAGGCGGACGCGTGTAACCTCAAGCCGATTTTTACCGGCTTTGATCTTGTCTTTGCCGGGAACCTCATTGACCGTCTTTATGATCCGCGAAAATTCCTGAACTCGATGGCGCCACGCATTCACAAAGGCGGTTTGCTGATTTTGACTTCGCCTTACACCTGGCAGGAGGAGTCAACCCCCAAAGAGAAGTGGATCGGCGGCTACAAGCGTGACGGGGAGAATGTAACAACCCTGCAGGGGCTTGAGGAGATACTTGGCGGTGACTTCAAGCTGCTTGATACCCGTGATATACCTTTTGTCATTCAGGAAACCGCGCGTAAGCATCAGCATACAATCGCACAGATGAGTGTATGGGAGAGAAAATGACATTCGATTTTGAAGCGGTGGATCGCAGCGGAACCTACACCACCAAGTATGAGGATGCGGTGCTGAAGTTCGGTACTGACGATCTGCTGCCGCTATGGGTGGCCGATATGGATCTTGCCTCACCGCCGTGTGTGCAGGAGGCATTGCAAAAGCGTGCAGCCCATCCCGTATATGGTTATACGGTTTATCCTCCACGCTATTTTGAAGCGATCGTAGCGTGGTATGCCAGACGCTACGGCTGGCAGATTGAAAAGGAGTGGATTGTCCCCTGTTACGGGGTGGTGCCGTCAATGAACTTTGCCATCGAGGCGTTCAGCAAAAAAGGGGAGGGGATTATTGTACAGACACCCATCTACCCGCCCTTTGTCTCTTCGGTAAAACACCGAAAGCGCAAAGTGCTGGAGAATGCGCTGCGCTACAGAAACGGCCACTACGAGATAGACTTTGATGACTTTGAAGCGAAGGCTAAAGAGGCGAGCCTCTTTCTGCTCTGCTCACCGCACAACCCCACCGGGCGTGCCTGGAGCGATGCGGAGCTGGAGCGGCTCATTGCCATCTGTGTCCAAAACGACGTGCTCATCATCGCTGATGAGATCCATGCTGATATTGTTTACGAAAAGGTTCACTGCAGTATAGGCAGTTTTGAAGCGGCCCTACAGCACTGTGTGGTGCTCCATGCACCCTCCAAAACATTCAATGTTGCAGGACTGAATACCTCTTTTGCTGTTATCCCCAACGATAGTGTACGCCGAGCTTACCGACTTGAGCAAGATCGCTCCGGTATTACCAACGGCAATCCTTTCGGTATCGAGGCATTGATGGCAGCTTATGAAGCAGGTGATGCATGGCTGGAGGCTCTTAAAGCCCATCTCTCCGGCAACATGGCATTTGTCAGGGAGTATTTGGATACGCACAATCTGCCTATTGTACCGGTCAAAAGTGAAGCAACCTTTCTGATGTGGTTGGACTGTTCGAGCATGGCGTTTTCTCAGAAAGCTCTGGTAGACTTTTTCGTATACAAGGCGAAACTGGGCCTCAATGACGGAGAGAGTTTCGGTGAGAACGGCAGAGGGTTCATGCGGCTCAATGTCGGTACGTCAAGAAAAGTGCTTGAGCAGGCAATGTCGCGTCTGTCCCGGGCGTGGAAGGAAAGAGGATGAAAAAGCGTATCGTGTTGGCACTCCTGCTGAGTACCATGGTATGGGCATTGCCCACAGGTATTAAAAATGCCATTGCCAAATCGCATGTTCCCCAAAATGATATTTCATTTTACATCAAAGAAGCGGGTAAAAACGGCCGTGTCATTGCTGCACTGCATGCAAATAAAATGCGTACCCCCGCATCTGTTATTAAAGTATTGACGATTTATGCGGCCATACTGAAACTCGGGTTTGACTACCGATGGCCCACCCGGTTCTATACCACGGGAAAAATTAAACATGGGGTACTGTATGGTGACCTTGTTGTCAAGGGGTATGGTGATCCTACACTCAGTGACGAGGATCTTCCCGATATTGTTTCCCACATTAGGGCTGCCGGTATTCGAAGTATTCATGGTAACATTATTATTGACCGCAGCTACTTCAAGGTCGGCAGCCGCAACACATCCGGCTTTGACAACCATCCCCACAGTCCCTACAATGCAATGCCCGATGCAATGATGTTCAATGAACGGGTCAGTACGATCTGTGTCGTTCCCAACCAGAACAGTGTTACCAAAAAGGTACCCGACAGCAGCTATATTATTCATAATCAGCTGCAGCGTGTCAACAGGCCGTGCCGGGGGCGTTATTCCTGGCCGCGGGTAAAGATAGATGACTCCAACGCTGTTCCGGAGGTTTGGCTTAAAGGAAAAATTTCCAAACATTGCGGCAAGAGAAACATCTGCCAGGTACTGACCAAGCCGTATAAGAGTTTTTACTATGCCCTAAGGGCAGCACTGGATGATACCGGTATATCAGTAACCGGTACACTGCGGCTACGGCAGGTACCCAAAGGTGCAAAAATACTCTTTACGCACTATTCTGACCCGCTGGAAAACATTGTTTCTGTTACAGCAAAGAAATCAAACAACCTTTATGCGCGGCACCTGCTGCTGATGTTAGGGGCGAAAATGTACGGTGCGCCTGCGACAATAGAAAAAGGACGACGTGCGGTACGTGTGATTCTCAAGGCAAGAGGTGTTTTAAAGCACGTCATTCCCCATATAGATAACGGTTGCGGGCTTTCACGGGAGTCGAGGCTTACGGCAAGGGTATTGGCTGATGTGCTTGATGATGCATATGAACGTTATGGCATGCGTTGGATGAAAACCCTCTCTATTGCGGGAGTGGACGGTACTACCAAGCGCCGTTTTCGCGGTACCATTGTCCGAAATCGGGCCTGGATGAAAACAGGAACCCTTAAACATGCAAAGAATATTGCCGGTTATGTCAAAAGCAGAAGCGGAAAATACTACACCGTAGTCATTCTTGTCAATACCCGCAGGGGTAACTGGCGTGCGGCAGCGTTGGAAAATGCTATTATTAAATGGATGGTGACCTACCGGGACGGAAGCAGCCGTGTATCTGTACCCAAACCCGTAGCAGATTCCGGTAAAGAAGTAAACACAAACACATTTACGTTACCCGTATCTACGGATGCTGCAAAAACAGCCTACTACATACAGACCGGTTCGTTCAGCCATAAGCCTACCGATTTTTATTTACGTACGTTACATGAAATGGGATTCTCTTATAACGTGATACACGAAGCAAACTATAAAGTACTTGTCGGCCCCTACGCTACGGAAACAGAAGCACGGAAAGCACTCGATGCCATACGGAGCCAAGTCAACCGGGGGGCTTTTCTGACCCGCCATTCGGTATTGGCTTCTAGTAATCTGTCTCCCCTGTAATAAGCGTTTTGGATAAGCCTTAAATTTATATTCTAATTATGCAAATTTATATTTTATGTGTATAATCGGGATATGAATTTTCCAAAAATATATGAGATCACAACGACAGAGGTCAGTAAAGTAAGTATAGATGCTTCACTTTGTGAAGCGATAGAACTGATGTTTCAGTCCGAGCATCGCCATATTGTTGTGACCGACAAGAATCATTTTTACAGCTTAGGTATTTATGATGTATTGCGCCTTTCCCGTGCATATCTCGATAAGCAGCTGCCTTTACGTGACATATCACTCTCCTCGCTTCCCACGCTGCATAAAGACAAAAATATTTTTGATGCACTCGAGTTTGTCCGCCATGATTATGAACATATTGTTGTTGTGGATGATATGGGGGAACTTTACGGCATTGTCTCGCAAACGGATATTCTTTCAAGCATCGATCCCGATACCATGATGGACGTTTTCAAAATTTCAGATCTGCTGAAGATCAGAAAACGAACACGATGGGTCGATAAAGAGATGTTGACAGAAGAGATTTTTCGTTTTATGGAAACCTATAACCATGATGCAACCATGATCGTGGAAGAGAGAAAGCCGCTGGGTATTATTACAGCAAAAGATATGCTGCACCTGCTCAAACAGCATAAGGATCTGAGTCTGCCGGTAAAGCATTATATGACAACACCGGTGATCACCCTTCCCCATGATACATCGCTTAAAGAAGCGCTTGCCTTTATGCAGGACAAGCATTTCAAGCGGATCGTTACAGTTGATGAGGAAGGACATCTTGTAGGCATTATTACCCAGAAAGAGTTGATCTCTATGGCATATACCCGTTGGGTCAAAATGATGGAAGCATATCAGAGTGAACTGCGCCAAATCAATGAAAGACTGGAAAAAAAGAGCCGAAGATATGAGAAGTCTGCCCAGACTGACCCTTTGACAGGGCTCTATAACCGGATGAAGTTTCTTGAACTCTTTGTTGCAGAATATAACATTATGGTGCAACGGGACAACCACCTTTCCCTGTTGGTGATAGACATTGACCATTTCAAAGCAGTCAATGACTCATGGGGGCATAATGTAGGTGATGAGGTACTTGTAGAGGTATCGGAAGTGTTGACAAAAACATTGCGCAGTGTCGATATTGTCTGCCGGTGGGGTGGGGAGGAATTTGTGGCACTGCTGCCTGCGGCATCGATAGACGAAGCATACAGGTCAGCAGAACGGATACGCCAGAATATCAAAAAACATACATTTAAAAACAATAAAGTATCTGTGACTGTCAGTATCGGGGTGACGGAGATTCGGGAAAAAGATGATCTTCGAAGTGTCATAGAACGGGCTGACAAAGCACTTTATAAGGCAAAAAAAGCAGGCAGGGATAATGTTCGGAAAAGTCTTTAGTATGCTAAAGGAAACCTTTAAAGGCAGTAGGACAACTCTTTTCCTTAATTAGCTGTAACCCCATCTTTGCTATAATCTGACAAAAAACAGGGGTATCATGAATTTCGAAACCTATCCGTTTGAGAAACTTAACAATTTACTTGACGGGCTGTTGCCAAACAGTGATTATGCACCGCTCTCCCTGACGATCGGTGAGCCGCAGTTTAAGACGCCGCAGTTTATCCTCGATGTGCTTGAAGCCAATCTTCCGCTTTTTAACAAATATCCGAAAACAGCCGGTGAAACGGTTTTACGGGAGGGTATGCTGACCTATCTTGAACACCGCTTCGGGCTGACACTGTCGCTTGATCAGCTCATTCCTACTTTCGGAACACGCGAAGTGCTTTTTAATTTTCCACAATTTCTTCTGCACGATGTTGAAGCACCGCTGATGGTCTTTCCCAACCCCTTCTATCAGATTTACGAAGGAGCGGCAAAAGCCAGCAGAGCCGAGGTAGTTTACCTTGAGCTTAATGAAAAAAATGGTTTTCAGCCTGTAGCCGATGAAGCAGTGCTGGCAGAAGCCAATCTGGTCATTCTTAATTCTCCCAACAACCCTACCGCTTCCACGATGTCTATGGAGGCGATGAAAAAGTGGGTGAATCTGGCACTCAAATATGACTTTGTGCTGATGAATGATGAGTGTTATGCTGACCTGTATTTGAATGAGCCGGTGCCTTCACTGCTCAATGCATCTGTCGAAGCGGGGAATCCGGACTTTAAAAACATACTCGTCATCAATTCCGTTTCCAAACGCTCTTCTGCGCCGGGGCTGCGTTCGGGTTTCATTGCCGGAGATGCTGAGATTCTGCGTGAATATATGACCTACCGTACCTACGTAGGGTGTGCTTCTCCACTGCCGCTTCAGCATGCGGCGGCGGCTGCATGGGCGAATCAGAGCCATGTGGACGGCTTTAGGGAGAAGTACAAAAAGAATTTTGAGATCGCCAAAGAAGTATTGGGGGTTGAAGCGCCTAAAGCGACCTTCTACATCTGGTTGAAAGTCGGTGATGAGATCGATTTTACTGTCAAACTCTACGAACGCTACAACCTCAAAGTGATTCCAGGCTCTTTCCTCGGACGGAAGGGAGAAGGCAAGGGGTATGTACGTCTGGCACTGGTGTATGAAGCAGAGAAGACGAAAGAAGCACTGCAACGTATTGCTGCGTTGATGGAAGAATTAGGAATTAGGAATTAGAAATTGTGGTTTGCGTTGCTTGGCAACGCTTCTATGTTATGATTTGCAAAAGGAAAAGTATGCAGCCAGAAATGCCTGAAATTCATGTCGAGGAACTCAAGAAAGATCCGGAGTTCCTTGCCAATATCGAACGTTTAGAGAAAGAGTGCAAAGAAGAAGAGAGTATCGCAAAGGGATATCAGCTTCTCGATGCAAAGCTGGTAATTGAAGCGCCTGAGGATGAGATTAACGAAATTTTTACGTTTATTGTCAATACTGCATTTGATCGTCTTGCGGAGTATCTGAGTGAGCATAAATCATTTGATGTGCTTGGCAATGAAGAAGAACGCGCGATTGCAAGAGCAATCTATGAACATGCCATTCAGCGTTACAGCGAGAATGATAAAAAAGCGGCAAAAGAGATGTTTTTGGTGCTGTATCATACCGTAAATGACGATGACCTCAAGGAAGCGATGATGATCCATGCCTGTGCAGTAATGGCAGGGATGACGTTTGATGATTTCGTAGAGAACCTTGCAGATGTCAGTGAAGTTGACCCCCATGACCCGCTGGCATTTTTTATCCGTACCTTTGTGCAGCCAAACGATATTTTGCTTACGATGTATAAAAAATATGTGCAAGAGGGTAAAGAAATGTTAAAAGTGCTTGAAGAAGACAAAAACGCGTAGCGTATGGAGATATCATGAAAATCCATTTTATTGGCATAGGCGGCATAGGACTGTCAGCCCTGGCAAAATTTCTCTATAATGACGGACACATTATCTCCGGCTCGGATATCAAACAGACGGAGATCACCAATGACCTGGCGACAAACTATGGTGCGAAGATCACCATTCCGCATCACCCCGATGCTGTCGAGGGTGTCGATATGGTCATCTATTCTGCTGCGGTACGTCCTAACAACCCTGAATATCAGCGTGCCAAAGAGCTTGGAATAGAGCTGTTTTCGCGCAAAGAGGCGTTGAAGTTTATTTTGGGAGGAAAAGAGGTGTATGCTGTGGGCGGTGCTCACGGCAAAAGTACTACGTCTGCGATGCTGGCATCACTCCTGCCGGAAACCAATGCGCTCATTGGTGCCATCAGCAAGGAGTTTGGTTCCAACGTGCGAAACTACCCCAACAATAAAGTGGTTTTCGAAGCGGATGAGAGCGATGAGAGCTTTCTGAATTCCAACCCTGCACTTGCCATTGTTACCAACGTTGAGCCGGAGCATATGGAGTATTACGAATATGATGAAGAGCGTTTCTACAACGCGTACCGAAAGTTCCTTTCCCTGGCGAAAGTGCGTGTCATCAATGCGGAAGATCCATTTCTTGGCGCACTCGATATGGAGAGTATCAAACTCTATCCTTCGAAGGAGATACACGATATTGACTTCGTCCTGCTTGACGGTGAGCCGCATACGCGTTTTATCCTGCGTGACTACGGTTCATTCGATGTGTTCGGGTTTGGGGAGCATATCGCGCTCGATGCCGCGCTTGCGATTCTTGCCGCACTTGAACTTGGGGAAGATATTGAGAATATTCGCGAAAACCTCAAGCACTACAAGGGTATCAAAAAGCGTTTTGACATCGTACAAAATCAGCCGGGGATGGTGGTCATCGATGATTACGGCCATCACCCTACCGAAATCCGTGTGACGATGCAGTCACTGCAACATTATAAAAGGCTGCGTAACTTTACGAAGCTCAATGTCATTTGGCAGCCGCACAAATATTCGAGAACCATTGACAATCTGCCTGCTTTTGTAGAGTGTTTTGAAGGAGTGGACGAGCTTGTCATTCTGCCCATTTGGTCAGCGGGAGAGCTGGAAGTAGATATCGACCTCAAAGGGGCGTTCAGCCGTTACAAACTTTTAATGGCGGATACGGTCACCAAAGAGGACAGTGTGGTAAAAGTGATCAAAGACGGCCATGTTATCCGTGAATATGCGGAGGGACTTGTAACAGCCTTTGGGGCGGGAGATATTACCTACCAGATACGCGGCGAGGCGTAAGCCTCTCTATGCCTCTCATTGTAAGTATAGGCTTTAGCCCCATACTTTATGCTGACACCTCTTCATTGCACTCTTTTCTCTTGAGTGTGACTGAAGGGTTTTCACCAAAGAGGTCGGTAAAGTAGCGTGAGAAGTGCCCCATATGGGTAAAGCCCCATCGTTTGGCGATGTGGACAATGGCATTCTCATCCGGGTCGGCTTCGATGAGTGCTTTCCGTACATGGTTGAGTTTGAGGTTTCGCAGAAATTTGTTGGGTGTGAAGCCAAATAGAGACTTGAAGGCATTTTGCAGTGTCTGTTCACTCACGTCGTATTCTTCTGCGAGTGAAGTAATGGTGACTTTTTTACTCAAACGCTTGTAGATACGGTCACGGATCTGCAGAGCAATCTTCTCTCCCTTGGTCAGCTTGGGCAGTGTCGGTGTCTGTGTTTCAAAAAGTGAAGCAATCGTTTGCATTATTTCTTCTTCCATGGCAGAAACTTTTGTTTCGTCATCAAGTATGGAAGGATCTTTGTTAACGTCTTGTAAAATGGTTTCAAGTACGTTTTGCAGGCGTTTGTCACTGTCTTCAACTGCTTCAAGGTTGTGTTTTGAGAGTGCTTTGCCAAGTTCCCTGTATGCCTTTTTTGAGAAGCTGACAACAGCAGCCTTGAAAGTGCCGTTGGTTACCAGACTGTAGGGTTTTTTGTCATCGAAAACGACAACCCTTCCCTCCTTGAGTTTTGTGTGTCCGAAGCAGGCCTTGTCTTCCAACTTTTCTACCACACCTACAGAGAGTGTTCCCTTTGGAGAAGCTACTTCGTAAAGAATGCCTCCGTTGCGGGCGGCGTATGAGAGTTGGATATGCGGCAGCAGAATAACGCTGTTACTGCCTTCAAACGCATTGGGAAGCAGTTTATAGGTTGCTTCATACACCCAGTTTGGTGAACTTTTTTTCATGAGATCAGTTTTGTTGAATGTTTGGCTAATGAATCGGTTTTCTTGTTGCATGTCGACAATTATACCCAATTTTATAGTATAATTCGGCAAAACCTACGGAAGGGAGTACGCTTTTTTGGAAAGAGGAGAGAAGTCGATCGTTCAGAAGCTTGATTTGGACGGCTACATTGCGGAGTTCACACAGTTTCTTGCACGTGAAAAAGCGGTTGCAATGCCCGGAGACATCAACCAGCATCACCGCTACATCAAGGCGCTTTCCTCAGTACAGTTTCCTCCGCCGAAACCTGTACCAAACCTTGACAGAGAGTTAAATCTTATTAAAAAACAGGGGGTGTTGGGGCTCGAGGAAATTTACGCCTTTATCACAATGGTTTCCTACTTCAACCGTCTCAAGGCACTCTCCCTGCCAGAGCCGCTTGGAAGCTGGATACGCGAGATCGAAATACCTGATGAGATTGCAGAGGTAGTGGGGTATTTTACCGAAGAGGGTGAGATCAACCCCGAGCGAGACCCGGAGCTGCACAGCATAGAGCGTGCCATTAAGCGTAACCGGTCAGAGATTAAAGAAACCCTCTATAAGCTGACACATACTGCCAAACTGCGCGACTATCTGGTCGATACACAGATACATTTTCACAGCGGCGAAGAGACACTGCTGGTGCGCGGCGGATTCAACAATGCCATCAAAGCGACAGTGGTCGGGCGAAGTTCCGGCGGTTTTTTCTATATCATTCCCCAGAGTGTGACACATCTCAAGGAGAAGGAAGCAGCACTGCTGAGCAGCCGCTCCGAACTCATCTGGCGCTACTGCAAAGAGATCTCCGCACGCTTTTTCAAATGGGAGCGCTTTCTCTCTTTTGTTAACAAAGCATACGACCGTTTCGACCACTATCAGGCACGGGTGAGTTTCGCGCGTGCCAAAGAGTACGAGTTTATTTTACCGGGCAAAGAAAAGCGCATTACCCTGCATGATTTCGCTCATCCTGCCATCGAAAATCCCGTGCCAGTCACCCTTGATATGCACAAACCGATCTTGCTGGTTACCGGGGTGAATGCCGGGGGTAAAACGATGCTGCTGAAATCGCTTCTGAGTGCGGTCTATATGAGCAAATATCTGCTGCCGTTCAAGTGTGATGCCTCACGTACGAAAGTGGGACACTACAAGAGCATCGAAGCAGTTATCGACGATCCGCAGTCGGTCAAGAATGACATCTCCACCTTTGCAGGGCGGATGCAGGAGTTTGCCAAACTCTTCGAGAAGCAGGATGCCATCGTGGGGGTGGATGAGATAGAGCTTGGTACCGACAGTGATGAGGCTGCTTCACTCTTCCGTGTGATGCTTGAAGCGCTCAAGAAACGGGGCATTCACTTCATTGTCACCACCCACCACAAGCGTCTGGCTTCCCTGATGGCAAGCGATGATGATGTGGAACTGGTCGCAGCACTCTACGATGAGGAGCGCAGGGTGCCTACCTACACTTTTCTGCAGGGAAGCATCGGAAAGAGTTATGCCTTTGAGACGGCACAGCGCTACGGCGTGCCGCCTGCCATTGTCAGCGAAGCCAAAAAAGTATACGGAGAGGACAAGGAAAACCTCAACGAGCTGATTGAAAAATCTACTTCTCTCGAGCGCGAAATGCGCAAGAAGATAGCACAGGTGGAAAGCGAACTCAAAGCACTTGAGCGTCAGAAACAGAAACTGACAGAGGAGGAAGAGAAGCTTAAAGAGCAGCATCGAAAGGCCATCGCCACGCTGGAAAACCGGTACAATGCCGCAACCAAAAAGGCACGGGAAGCCCTGAAAGCGAAAGAATCAAGTGAGGGCAGACGGCTGCTTAACGAAGCACACAAGCGAAAAAGTGTGGAAGTCAAAGAGGCGGCAGTGACACCCAAAGAGCCGCTCAAAGAGGGAGACAAGATCAAGTACCGTTCTCATAAAGGTGAACTGCTTTCTATCCGCGGCAATAACGCGACTATCATTGTTGACGGTCTGAAGATGCGTGTTCCGCTCAAAGAGCTTAAACGGCGCCAGGAGACACCGAAGGTCAAACAGCCTTCACGTCCCAAAAAGGCAACACACCATGTTGAAAAGGGCGGAGCAACCGTATCGGTCAAACTGCTGGGAATGTATGCTGATGAAGCCATCGATACGGTAGACAAATTTCTCTCTGATGCATTGGTAAACGGTTTGAACGAAGTGCAGATCATCCATGGAACAGGCAGCGGCGTACTGGCGAAACTGGTGACAGAGTACCTCAAAAAACACCCCAAGATCCAGAAGTTCTACCGGATGCCGGGCAATCTCGGCATTACCGTCGTAGAGCTTTAATTGCAAATTGGTATAATAGTGTCAAGTAAAATGCAAGGGAGCACTGCGTGAGTATTAAAGATGATGTTAACTATGTCAAAACGGAACTGAGCGGCGATGAGAAAGTACTTGAAAGTGTATTCAAGCTGGAGACTTTCTACAAAAAGAACAAACTCTCTATTTGGGGACTGGTAGCGGCGATACTCTTCTACTTCGTCATTACGATGGGAATGGATGCGGTGCGTCAGTCCAGGCTTGAAGCGGCCAACCAGGCTTTTTTGACACTGCAGCAGAAGCCTGACGACAAGGCTGCACTTGCGGTGCTCAAAGAGAAAAATCCTGCGCTCTATGAGCTCTATACGTTTTCCAAAGCAGCCAAGGCACAGGATGTCAAGGCACTTGCACCCATTGAAAAGAGCAAAGATGACATTCTGGCCGATATGAGCCGCTATACCGTTGCGGCAATCGAAAAGAAGCCGGTTGACTCCAAGCTCTACAAAGAGCTTGCCATTCTCGAGTCTGCCTACCTTGACATAAAAGCAGGAAAGGTAGAAAAAGCCAAAGAGAGACTCTCCCTGATCGATGCAAGATCACCGCTTGCGGCGTTTGCCAAACTGCTTGAGCACGCTACATTGAAGGCAAAGTAAATGAAAACACTCCTTCTCCTCTCTCTGACTGCCGGTGCACTGCTCTTCTCCGGTTGCAGCTCGAAACAGTATTTTGAACCGGAAAATACCCTTTCTGCCTCAGGTGCCGAGAGCAGTTTCAACGGTACTATTGTAGATGTCAGCCGTGATGGTGCGACACTTGCCGGTGGCGGATATATCGACAAAAGCGGTATACACACCACCTCTCTTGGAGAGGGCTTCCGCTTTCTCAGTGAGAGCGGAAAATATATTCTGGCAAGCAATGCCGAAGGGATGTTCCGTCTGATCGACAAAAACAGCGGCAAGGTCATCAAAGAAGTGAAAATGCAGCCTCCGGTTGTTGCTGCCAGCATACGCAACGGTTTGGTAGCCTATATTCTCGAGAACAATGCCTTTGGACTTTACAGTATTAAAGAGGACAAAAAGATTGTCGAAAACCGTTCGGAGCGTAGCTATGCTATTGATGCCAGAGCAGCAAGCCCGCTCTTTATCGACACGCTGGTGGTGATGCCGATGCTTGACGGCAAACTGGTTATCTTCGATACGCGTGATCCCGAAGCGATGAAGGTGGTTTATCTCAGCAGTGATAAAGTTTTCAATAATGTCATTTATCTTGAACGTATGGGTGACACACTGGTTGCGGCCACACCTAAAAAGCTCCTGACGCTTGGTACCGAAGGAGAATTCGAGTACAAAAAGAATGTTGCAGATGTCGCGATTGGCGGAAAATATGTCTACCTTTTCACAAAGGAGGGAGATATTATCAAACTCGATATTGCACTTGAGCCGCTGGCTGCCAAAAAATTTACATTTGCGCATTTTGTCGCTGCAACAGTTTACAAAAACAAAGTTTACGCACTTGACAAGCAGGGATCGCTTATCGTGCTGAGTCCGGATTTGAGCAAATACAAAATCTATGATGTGGGTGAAGTCGATTCACCTGTGTTTGTCGCGGGCGGCAAACTCTATAAAGACGGTGAAATCATCCATCTTGACAAACTCGGCTACTAAGGCGCCGATGAGCGATCTGCTTACGGCATTTGAAGAGTATCTCAGTGTCACCAAAGCACTGGACGAACTGACAGTCTCTTCTTACCTTGGCGACCTTAGACAGCTTGAAGAGGCGGTCAAAAAGCCGCTTACAAAACTTGAAACGACCGATGTGCTTGCCTTTCTTGCAAACTTTGAGAACAAACGTACACTCAACCGAAAACTCTCCTCAATAAATACCTTTTTTGCTTTTTGTCACCGTCAGAACTTCACCCATGAAAAGATAAAGATTCCCATGGCCAAAGTGCCTAAGAACCTGCCAAAGTATCTCAGCCCTGAAGAGATCATGGCCGGAGTCTCAACGATAGACCGCAGTACGCTTCAGGGATTGCGTGACTATGCGCTCATTCTCTTTCTCTACGCCAGCGGCTGCCGCATTTCCGAAGCGCTCAGCGCTCAGCGCAGCGACATTCTGGAGGGCTGGCTGAAGATACGTTTTGCCAAAGGAGAGAAGGAGCGGGTAGTGCCTCTGGCACCTGTGGCGCTTGAGGCGCTCAATGCCTATCTGGAAAAGCAGACAATGGCAAGCAGCTATATCTGGCTTAACTACCGCGGTGATCCGCTCAGCCGTATCAGCGCCTACAAGATTGTCAAGAAGTATTTGGGTGTCTCGCCTCACGTTCTGCGTCACTCCTTTGCCTCTTCACTCATCATCGGCGGAGCGGATCTGCGTGTGGTACAGGAGCTGCTTGGACACAGTTCGCTTGAAACCACACAGATATACACCCACATCCAGAAGCAGAATCTTCAGGAGACGATGCGCGCATTTCATC
>WGDG01000120.1 GCA_015493425.1 Sulfurovum sp. | reverse complement strand
AGGTAAAGTACTGCCTATTGGCGGATTGAAAGAAAAACTCATTGCTGCACACAAGGCAGGTGTCAAAAAGGCACTTATTCCTGTAAAGAACTACGAGCGTGATCTTGACGACATCCCTGATGAAGTCAAAGAGAATGTAAAAATTATTGGTGTGTCAAACGTTGAGGAAGTGCTTAGAGAAGCACTGCTGTAACATCATCCCGCATTTGATGCGGGATGCCGATATTGGGAATGTTTGATTGATTTGTGTGCAGGCTCCTGCTTGCACAGGACTGAGAGAGTTCTAAGGTTTGCTTCAGTCAAACCACGAAAAACTCTCTTAACTCTTAACTCTTAACTCTACTCTGACCACTGATCGATCTTCTCGAACAGCATCTCTTCTTTGATCGGTTTTCTAAGGAAATCGTTTGCCCCATTGTCAAAAACCTCTGTTTTACGTGTGTCATCTGTAGAGAGCACAATCACAGGTACATGAGAATTTGCCATATCTGCACGGAATATCTTCAAAAACTCGATACCGTCAACGATAGGCATCATAATGTCAAGCAGTATGAGATTGATGGATGGATCGTTCTTAAACTTGTTTAATGCATCCGATCCATTTTCCGCTTCAATAATTTCTGTTACTTTCGGGTTCTTTTTCAACAATGTCTTCAGCAGCATTCTGTTGATCATATCATCATCAACTACCAGTACTTTTAGTCCCATCTATCTTATCCTCTATGTGATTTTATGGCAGCTTCAATCTGCTCTTTTTCTTTGCTGTCAGTAATAATGGCAACGCTATCACCGGCAGCAGCCTTCAGTGCATCTGTGACAAGTTCTGCGTCGGTAAAGACTATGTCATAGACACCGGAAGCAACTTTTGACTCCAATTGGCTCATGTCATCAAGAATGTCGTAATCATACCCTAAATTTTCAATGACTTTGGTAAGAATACGTTTTTCAAGCAGGAACTTTTTTGCAATCAGAATCTTTTTAGCGCCTTCTGTTTCATCATTGTCTGCAAGCATGATTTCATCAAGCTCAAGCGGTATTTCTGCTTCCGGCTCCGGATGCGTCTCTTCCGTTACGGGAGTAGTTTCCGCTTGAGGTGTTTCTTTTGTTTCGGGTACTTCAGGCTCTTTTACTTCCGCTTCTGTCTTTTCTGTCTCTTCAGCTGCTTTCGCTTTATGTGAAAGGAATTTGTTGAGAATATAGAGAAGCTCAGTGGTTTCAATCGGTTTGGTGATATATTCATCCATCCCTTCTGCCAGGAAGCGTTCACGGTCACCTTTGAGTGCGTTGGCTGTCAGCGCGACAATCGGTACGTGCGGAACCTCTTCATCCTCTTCAAAGTCGAGAATTTCGTGTGTTGCCTCAATACCGTCCATGACCGGCATTTGAATATCCATGAAAAGCAGGTCATAATCGTTGTTTCTGCGTTTTTCAAACGCTTCAAGACCATTGTTTGCAATGTCGACTGTAATACCGTGATCTTCAAGGACACGTTTGATCAGTTTCTGGTTGATAATATTGTCTTCGGTGACGAGCACTTTTGCATCAAACTGTGTTGCCTGTGCCTGTACGGTCTGTTCTATCACCTCAGGCGTTGTACTTGCGGTACGGGTCAGGACAGCTTTGAGTTTTGTCAGGGTTACCGGTTTAAAGATAACATTGTCCTGACTGACACCCATTGCATCGATCTTGGCACGGCTGGTAACATTGGCAATAACGATCAGTTTTGATTTATCAACATTGGTCACTGCATCGAGAATGTTTTGTTTGGTTTTGTCAATATCGATCCAGAACGTTTGACAGATGCCTTTGTCACTGAGATCTCTTAGATTTGAAACGGATTCGAACTTTTTGACATCAGGGCCGAAGTAGTCAAAGTATGACTGCAGGTATGTGTCAAGGACAGTCGGTACCTCTTCCTCATATTTACAGATTGTCATATCGCTGAATGCATGGTTATAGTTTGGCTCAGTTGTGGCAACTTCTTCAAGCGGAACAGAGAAGTAGAATGTCGTTCCATGGTCTTTGGCACTTTCAAGTTCAAGTTTGCCACCCATGAGTTCTACAAACTGGCTTGAAATGGTAAGCCCAAGACCGGTACCGCCGTATTTTCTGGTAACGGAAGAGTCAGCTTGGGAGAATGCATCGAAGATACGCTCCTGCTGGTCTTTTGTCATACCGATACCGTTATCCTGGATAGAAAACTTAATGCGTGCAGTAGTTCCTTCTACCGCTTCCTTCTCAATCTTGACATTGATCATACCGCCGTAACTGGTGAACTTAATGGCATTGCTCAAGAGGTTAATGATGATTTCTTTGAGTTTTGTCGGGTCACCTTTGAGTTTTGGACTGATGGTTGGATCCATATAGAAGTTCAGGTCGATATTTTTCTCTGCTGCACCGACAGCATAGGTTTCAACAGCACTTTCAAACTCTTCTGCTGCATCGAAAACAATGTTTTCAATTTCGATCTTGTTGCTTTCGATCTTGGAGAGGTCAAGAATGTTATTGATAATACTCAGAAGGTTTTCCGAACTTTTTTCAATAATATTCAGGAATTCCTGCTGCTCTGAGTCGAGGTTCGTGCTTCTGAGAATTTCGGTAAAACCGACAATACCGTTCAGCGGTGTACGGATTTCGTGAGACATGTTGGCAAGGAAGAGCGATTTCGCTTCATTTGCCTGAAGTGCAATCTGCTTATCCTCTTTCGCATTCTCGACAAGAGTTTCAAGGAATTTATAGGCTTCTCTGGTTCCTTCATGGGTATCAAGTTCAATATTTTCGATCATTTCAGTGTCAGCAGAAAGATACTGGTCACTCTGCTTCATGTCTTCGATCGCTTTGTTCAGAACATCTTCAAGCTCTTTAATGTTTCGTGTAATATCACGTGTTGTGGTATATCCGAGGTAGGCAAGCAGTAAACTGAGCAGAAGAATGGCTGAAGCAATGATCAGGAGTGAGACTTGCTTTTGCAGATAGAGTTCTGCTTTTTGCCAAAGTGCATTGGAGACAACCAGTTCAACCTTGGAGTAAAGTGAAATTTTCTGTGTCTGCAGTGAGAACCAGTCCATGACATCTTCTGCATAGTCACCGTTGTCGACGTCGGTCTGAATGGCTGAAGAGGTTTCTGCCAGTTCTTTGAGTATGGCTTTAGCCTGTTTGCTGTCAAGAATCTGTTGAACCTGCGCGCGCAGCTGCGGGTTTGTGACCTGGTTGATATCAAAGATATTGGCTTTGGTTTTAAAGTTGTCCCAAAGAGCGATTTCATCAAAGGCCATAGAGGCTTTTTTCTCCATATAGTAGGAGACAAATCCTCTTTCAAGCCCGGCATTCTCTTTTACCGTATATATTTCCGACAATGTACCAACCATAGAAGCAATTTCAGTATCGAGGGCAAAGCTGTTGATTTGCAGGAGATTCTGCAAAATCGGAGAGGTAATGGTTTTGGTATAGCCCTGGAAGAAGACATTTTTGAATTCACTGTTAGGCTGATGTGCTTCTTTACGAATTGCAGGGAGTTTTTTGAAGTTTGCCAGCATGCGGTCATACTGTGCTTTGTTCAACTCTGTCGTTTCATGAAGCAGTTTTGGCAGGAAAGGAATGAGGTTACCGTTGTCGGTGACCAGTTTTTGTCTCAGCTGTACAAGCGAGGCATCTGTTTTGCCGTATTGCTTTTGAAGCACGTCAGCATAGGCTTTTCTGTCGCTACCCATGTAAAGTGCGGTCAGTCCACGTTCGGTTCCTGCCTGTGTCAGTGATTTGCTCAGGTATGCGTTATTGCTCAGTGCTGTTTTAAGTGCCTGTGCTTTTTCATAGTTGATGTAGGAAGTTACGAAAAAGTAACTTGACAGGAGTAGAAGCAACAGGATCGGTACGAGTGCGATCAGTTTCAGTCTATTTCGTATAGTCATGGTCTGAATCCTTTGTTATTTGTTTGATATGAGTTTAATCTGGTTTTCCAGTGACAGGAAATGCGCCCAGTAGTTCTTGACAAGTTCCGGGACTCTGTCCAAATCCTCATTGAACTGAATTTCATACAGTGTGTCCGAGAGCGGATTGATACGAAGGTTACTTGCCGTTCCCTTCAGCAGGTGACCGATTTTTTGAACTGTTTCAAGATCGCCTCTCTCATATGCCTGAAGCATTTTTTCAGTCTCTTCATGTGCCTGAACGATGAAGTCGTTGACAAATTCTTCAATAAGTTCTACCGGAAGGCTCAAGTCTTTGGCGGCTTCTTCGAGCTGGAAATCGAAATGGATCGGCTTGATATCGCTTAGATCGATAGGCGCACGTTTTTGTCCTTCTGTTTCCTGCAGTGCAGCTTTTGCTTTCTCCCCTCGCTCTTCAGGTGTTTGTTCCGCTGCTTCCTCTTCTTCTGTTATTTCTATGGTAGGCTCAGGCGTTTGTTTCGCCTCTTCTATTTTGGCTGTGCTCAGTCTTCCTAATGCACTAAAAAAAGCACTGATTGCGCCTTCTTTTTCATTTTGCGATGCGCTTTTGATGTTGGAAAGGAGCTCTCCAATGGTTGGCAGTTGAAGGACGTTTGAAAGGTGGGAAAGTGCATTGAGTGCTTCTTCTTTTTCTTTGTCCTTGTCACTGATGAGTGCCTGCTCATAGCCTAATGCCGTATCGATATACTCGTCAAGGAAAAGGTTGTAGTCCTCCGGGGTAATACCTATTTTCTTACTAATGCTTTCTACATCGATATAGATAGGGTTTTCATTTTCAGAAGCAGATGTTTTGGAAGTATCTGCCGTGACTTCTTTTTCTTCTTCTATATCAGAAATGGCATTTTCCGTATCCGAAGGAATGGTCAGTTCATAGAGCTCTTCTTCATCTGTCTGGGGTGTTTCGAAAGGTATAGTTTCTGTAAGGGGTTCCGATTCAGGCTCTTTGATGTCAAAAAGGTCGCTCTCTTCAAAAGAAAGCATCTCTTTGTCTGCTTCCTCTTCTTCCTTCTCTTCTTCTATTTGCAGAAGAGGTGTTTCTTCATCGAAAATATCAGGTATCTCTTCTTCAAGCGGTGCAGGTGCTGTTTCTTTCAGGTTTTCAGAAGTAATATTAACGACACGTACATTACCGAGCATACCTTCAAGGTCTTCCACTGAAGCCGGTATTGTATGAGAGGTACCGTCAACCGTCAAAGTGACCGTATCATCATGATTAAGTGTAAAAACAACTTCTTTGAGTGCCAGTTTCTGGTAAAACGTATTGACATCCGGAATATCAAGGGCATCAAGCAGCCTTGGGGCAACTGCAACAACTTGATCCAATTGGTTTAAAATATAGTACATAAGCTGCATATCTCCTTTTTATTGGTTCTCTTGGGCGAGCATCTCTTTGTAGAGTGCTGTCGATTCTTCAACTTCATTTTCAGAAGCCGGCCTTCGGGCTGCTGTATAGCCGGTAATCTCCCCTGCATCATTCATGACCGGGGTGATATGGGAATAGACCCAATAGTATTTTCCGTCTTTTCTGAGGTTTTTGACAATACCGCTCCACTCTTTTCCCTGCTGAATCGTATCCCAAAGGTCTTTGAAGGCGGCTTTTGGCATATCAGGGTGCCGGACGATATTGTGGTTTTTACCTGTCAGTTCCTGTTTCGTGTAACCTGCAATTTCACAGAACTTTCTGTTGGCATAGGTAATAATGCCTTTCAGGTCTGTGGAACTGAGAATTAATCCGCTAGAGAACTTGTATTCTTCATCTATAGGTTCGGGTCTTTCCCTTCGCATACGATACTCCCTTCCTCTCTGTCTGTTACCCGTCTTGCGAACCGGTAACTATTCAGTATAAACTTTATAACAAATTAACTAAAAATAGCATGAAATAAATGCTGTTTAGGGTGAAAAAAAGATTTTTTCATCAATTTTCATTATCTTTTGCAATAATTTTTGCAATACGATTATTGGTTACCTTGGCGATTTCTTCAAATGGAGCGTTATAAATGGCCTCGAAAGTACCGAAATAGTCGATGAGTTTTTGTACTGTTGCCTTCCCGATCCCTTTTTTGTTGAGAAGTGAAATCTGGGTGTCTTCTTTACGTTTGGTGTTCTGATGGTAGGTGATAGCATAGCGGTGGGCTTCATCACGATGCCTCTGAATCCAGTGCAGTCTTGCATCATTCGGTTTCAGCTCAATCAAACCTTGCGATGTATAAATCAAATCTTTTGCCGCGCCTTTTGCCCGGTGTGCTTTGGCATCGAGTTTCTCTTTGGCAATGGCAATGACATCAAGATTGACATTTGCTTCCTGAAGCAGTTTGCGTGCCAGATTGAGGTTGGCCTGCCCCCCATCGAGGATCCACAGATCCGGTGGCGGGTGGGTTGTGAAGTCTTTGATACGGCGGCTGAGCATTTCACGCATCTGGCCTATTTCATCACGTGCTTCAAGCCGGTAGCGGCGGTAGCTTGATTTGTCCCACTTTCCCTCGTCCCAGACAACCATGCCGCCAACGGTGGCTACCCCCATCATATGCGAGTTGTCAAAAGTTTCTACCCTGTAGGGGATGGCAGAGAGGTCAAGCAGATCAGCGATTTTCTGTTCCATGAGGGTACTTTTCTGTTCTTTTCTGAGCAACTCTTCGGCATTCTGTAGTGCAAGGGCAGTCAGTTTTGCTTTGCTGCCGCGTTTGGGGTAATGTATTTCGATTTTTTTGCCAAAGCGTGTGGAAAGGGTACGTGCTACTTCGGGTGCATCTTCAAAGTCGTGCGCAACAAGGATCTGCCCGGGAATATGGGGTGTATCTACGCCATAATGCTCCAGAAGCGCCTGCCGGTAGGCTTCGTTTGCCTCAAAAATATGGGTATGTCTGAAATAGGTGTGGGAAGACGAGATGATCTTGCCTTCGCGCATAAAGAGTTTAACGATAACACCCCGTTCATCTCCGTTGAGAATGGCAAAGATGTCGGTATCGAAACGGTTGGCGAGGTCGATGGAGGAGTCGACAGTGAGTGATTCAATGGCAAGGATGCTGTCACGCAGTGCCGCAGCTTCTTCAAAACGCTCCTGCATTGCAAGTTTATCCATACGTTCGGTCAGTTTTTGGGTTAGAATATGGCGGTTGTTCAGCGCTTTTTTTGCCTCTTCAACCAGTTGTGTATAGGCTTCAGGCGTTACCTTCCCCTCACATGGAGCAAGACATTTTCCAATTTGGTAAAAGAGGCAGGCTTTACCTTCTCTCAGGCACGATTTTTTCTGTACGAGCGGATAGGTTTCGTACAGTGCATCGATAAGCGCCCGTCCGCCGGAGGGGTAGGGGCCGTAATAGGTGATCGTTTTGCCTTTGATTACTTTGCGGGTAATTTCAAAGCGCGGATAGGGTTCTGATTCGTCGATATATATGTAAGGGTAGGTTTTGTCATCCCGCAGCAGAATATTGTACTTGGGCTTGAGCTGTTTGATAAGCGAATTTTCCAGAATCAGGGCATCTTCTTCGCTTTTGACGACAATGTATTCCAGCTTGTCTGCTTCGGAGAGCATTTTTAAAATACGCGGACTCTGTGCGGGATTGGGGTGTAAGCGGGGAGTAAAACGCCAGTAGCTCTTTACCCGGTGTTTGAGATTTTTTGCTTTACCGACATAGAGCAGTTTTCCTGTTGCATCAAAATACTGGTAGACTCCCGGACTGTCGGGAAGATTCCTGATTATCGATTGCATGCGATCAGGGATTGGGTTTGTTTGAATTTTTCAGCAAGTGCTTCATCACTGCTTTGAAGGGAAAAGTTGCCGGTTGCCCGTTCATGGTAGTAGGGGATTGTCGTTTCATCTGCTTTTTCTGTAATGATCGTACGGTATTTACTGTGAAAAATGATCACTTTTTCCGCTTTGAGCTCCCGGCATTCGGTATCGAGGGAAGCCAGCTGTGTTAATACGCTTTTTAATAAATCTCTATTATAATGAAGTTCCATTTTGAAACCGGGATGTGTCACGGCAACAAAAAGCGTTTCGTTGCGGATGTAAACGAAGGCAATTGCCTTTTGCCATTTTGCACCAAGCAGCGAGAGGAACTTTTTGTAGCACGCATGCCGTTTCAGAGATTTGAACTGAGGCTGGCCGACAAGATGAGAAAGAATGACAGACGCGTTTTTCATAGAGTGATTATAGCATCAATCTGCTGTATCGTACTAAATGGCTGTGGACACAAGACCGATCCGGTTTATGTGCCGGACAATATGAATGTACAGCAGAACCTGCAGACACAAAAGTAGCGGAGAAAGTTTTGGAGAAAAAATATGATGTAGTGATCATTGGAGCGGGCATTGCCGGTCTTTATGCGGCGATGCAGCTGCCGGAGAGCAAAAAAGTACTGGTAGTCTGCAAAGATATTCCCTGGGAATGTAATACCTTTTATGCACAGGGCGGTATGGCAACCGCACTCAATGCAGCGGATGTCCCGGTACATATTGAAGATACAATGGCCGCAGGTGCCTACCATAACGATCGTGAAGCAGTTGAAATCCTTTCGCGAACGTCACTGGAAACGACACCGGAACTGATTGCCCGCGGTATGGCATTTGACCGTGACGAGAAGGGAAATATCCTCTATACAAAAGAGGCAGCCCACTCCGTTCCTCGAATCGTGCATGCAGGCGGAGATGCGACAGGACGCTATATGCACTACTTTGCGATGGTGCAGAACAAACATCAGCTTCAGCGTAATACTTTGGTGTATGACCTGTTGATACAGAACGGGCGTTGCTACGGTGTCAAGGCGACGGTCAATTATGAGCCGACAACCATTTATGCAGATGATGTCATTATTGCATCCGGCGGTATCGGATCGCTCTATGCGTACAATACGAATTCCAGAACAGTTTCGGCAGATATTCAC
>WGDG01000119.1 GCA_015493425.1 Sulfurovum sp. | reverse complement strand
CTATTATATGCGTGCCCTGCTTGCGCCGCATTCTGTCAATACGGCACCGCTTGCAACCATCGAATCATGGCTGGCAGTCAAACCCACACCCCCACAGCTTCCAATGGATGATGCGGTCATCAACGGCTACTTTACCAGGTTGGCAGACAGCGGTTTTGTAATGGATGAAGTTTATGCTACACTTCTTAGAGAGGGACTCGAAGCGTTTGAAAAGGCATTTGCCCAAATGCTCGAGAGTCTGAAGTAAAACGACGCAAGGAGCGGGAATGGAAGAGAAACTTAAACTCTATCTGCGTACAATGATCAGCAATCAGGGGAGTGACCTCCACCTTAAATCAGGATCGAATGTACGCGTAAGGATTCATGGTGTGTTGAAGCTCCTTGGAAAAGATGTACTAAGTGCAGAGCAGATGGACGAGCTCGCCAGAGAGATTACTACACCCGATCAGTTTGACAAGCTTAAAAAGGAGCGCAACCTCGACTTCTCCTATGCTATTGGCAGCGAACACAGGTTCAGGGTGAACTTTTTTTACCAGATGGACGGGCTTAGTGCTGTTTTCCGTATCATTCCTGTTGAAATACTCAGTATTGAGCAGCTTAAACTTCCCCCTGTTGTGAATGAGTTTGCCAATATTCAGCGTGGTCTGGTGCTTGTGACAGGGGTGACCGGTTCGGGTAAATCGACGACGCTTGCCGCAATTCTGGACAAGATCAACCGCGAGCAGAAAAAGCATATCATTACCGTTGAAGATCCGATCGAGTTCGTACACAAAGACAGGGGTTGTCTGATCAACCAGCGAAGTATCGGGCAGGATGCCCACTCCTTTTCCGATGCCCTGCGTGCAGCACTGCGTGAAGACCCGGATATTATTCTGGTCGGGGAGATGAGGGATCTTGAGACAATCGACATTGCAATGCATGCAGCCAATACCGGACACCTTGTTTTCTCGACCCTTCATACACTCGATGCCAAAGAGACGATTGACCGTATTGTGGGGATGTTCCCCAATGATGAGCAAAACCGTATCAGAATGTCTCTGGCTTCTGTACTTGAAGGGGTACTCTCTCAGCGTCTGATCCCGACAGTAAAAGGCGGTCGGGCCGCAGCGATCGAAATTTTGAAAAAGACGGCACGTATCGAACAGCTGATTGCAGAAAACCGGGATTCTGAAATCCCAGATGCTCTTTTTGAAGGAAAAGAGATCTACGGTACACAGACCTTCGACCAGGCACTGCTTGACCTCCTGAAGAAAGGGGAGATAGACGGTAAAACGGCACTTGAATATGCAACCAACCCTGCGGATATGAAGCTGAAAATGCAGGGTGTCGGAAAAGGTGCCATTGTTGATGAAAATGCACTCAACAAAGAGGTAGATGTCTTTGAGTTCAAAGAGGATGATGCGTAACGTTGCGTGAGCGGGTTTCGCTTGCAGCCGAGTATTTTCAATTCCCCTTAAAATTATTTCGATATAATCCGCTTCTATTTTAAATGAAGGACATACATATGTTAGAAGGTATCGTTAGAGAGAGTATCGGAAAGACTACTGCAAAGAAGCTTAGAAGAGATGGTTATCTAACTGCAAACCTTTATGCCAATGGTGTAGAGAACATTCAGGCTGCGTTCAAACGCGGTGAGTTTGTAAGAGCAGTCAGAGCCAAAGAGAACCTTGCGTTCCCCGTAAAAGTAGGAGACAAGGAACTTAACGTTGTCATTCAGGAGTATCAACTGCACCCGGTTCACGGTGAAGTGGTACACGTTGACCTTAGAGTGGCTGTTCCAGGTCAGGTAACAGACTACCTTGTCCCTGTTGTGACTCACGGTACACCAATTGGTCTGAAAAACAAAGGTGTTCTTGTTATGTCCAAAAGAAGACTGAAAGTCAGAGGGGCAATTGAAAACATGCCGGCAAAGTTTGACCTCAATGTTGAGCCGCTGAACAGAGACGACTCTATCCTTATCAGAGACATTGAAGTACCTGAAGGGTGCAGAATGATGGACAGACCTGATGTCGCTGTTTGTGGTGTGATCAAGTCCAAGTAATGAAAGTGCTGTCGTGACACTTTTTGTCGGTCTTGGAAATCCCGGATCGCAATACGAAAACACACGACACAATATCGGTTTCAAAGTCATCGACGCGCTTGTCGAAGACTTTGCTGCCCGAGACATCTCCAAACACACATTTCACGGGCAGCTGTACCGTACCGCGACTACTCTTTTTCTTAAACCGACCACATACATGAACCTTTCGGGTAAAAGCGTACTTCCTGTCAAACAGTTTTTCAAAATAGACCTTGAAGATATTATTGTCATTCATGATGATATCGATCTGCCTTTTGGTGCAGTACGTTTTAAAAGAGGCGGTGGTAACGGTGGTCATAACGGCCTTAAGTCGATCGATGCCATGGTAGGCAGGGAGTATCTTCGGGTGCGTGTAGGGGTTGGCAAGCCTGAACGAAAATCACAGGTGGCTGACTATGTGCTGCATGACTTCAGCGAAGCGGAGATGGCATGTCTGCCAAAGCTTGTTGCACATGTCGAAGAGGCCTGTGTGGCTTTACAGAAGCATGAACTGAACGAAGTAAAGTCACACTTTTCGCTTAAATCCGTTGAGGCGCTCTGTCCATGACACTGCAGCCGCCTCTCTACTTCCGCTATTTGGCAAAGCACTACACCAGGAACCTGCTTGCCATCCTTTTCGGCCTCTCGTTTGCGTTTGCCGCCATTGACTATTTTCAGCACATTCCACAACTGGATGTTTCGGGAAGCTACAAAGTCCTTTACCTCTACTATATGTGGCAGGAAGCACTGGGGATGCTTTATCCTTTGGCGATCGTGCTGGCACTCATTATGACAAAACTGATGCTGGTCAAACAGAATACTATGACGATACTGCATGCGTTTGGTTTCAGCAAGCAGCGGCTTATCGTTCCTTTTTTGATCATTGCAACCCTGACCTACGGGGCGTTTGTTGGATTGCATACCACTTCATTCTCCTATGCCAAGGATAAAGCGGCGATGCTGCTCAAAAAACAGTTGAGTGCCTACAACGTCAACGATCTTTTCTTTAAGTACAATGATACGTTTGTATATATCAAAAAATTGGATCCCGTGCATAAGAGGCTTGAAAATGTCACTATTTTCAAAG
The DNA here is from genome assembly GCA_015493425.1 of Sulfurovum sp. Lineage (GTDB taxonomy): Bacteria > Campylobacterota > Campylobacteria > Campylobacterales > Sulfurovaceae > Sulfurovum. The sequence goes on along the minus strand of WGDG01000119.1, from coordinate 8,474 downwards.
TCAAAGGCAACCGGATACTCTATACACTTCATGCTCCCTATGCTGTATTTGACGGTAAAGCATGGGAGGCAAAACAGGCAACGGTAAAGGCACATGTTTACAAAGCGGGAAGGCTGGTGCGTTACCGTGTGGAACATAAAGATACCATTATGACACTCAGTGGCTACAAGCCAAAAATCATTGAGTCGCTCTACGAGGGAAAAGCACTGAACATTGTCGATGCCTACAACACATGGAAACTGCTGGAAAAGCAGCGTCTCAATTCGGACAAGATCCGCGCTGCACTGTATGAGAAGACAGTGATGCCGCTTTTTGCTATTGCTCTGGTCATTATTCTGTTTTTCAAGCTCCCGTTTCATGCACGTATGATGCGCTTTGGTCTGGTTGTCGCAGCAGCACTCGGTGTAACATTTGTCTCATGGGGAGTGTTGTTCGGACTTTACCAGATGGGAGCCAATGGTGTCATAGCTCCCGAAACAGCTGCTGTTCTACCCATCGTCCTGCTTTGGATCTATGCGTTCTACGTTTTTGCAACCGATGAGCGTAAACCAAATTAAGCCCCTATCCTTCGACCCTTTTCAAGCCTAACTCCCCTCTTAGCGATTTTTGGATAAAATCACTCCAAATCACATAGAGGATACTTCATGTCCATAGATTACAAAGCATTGGTTGAAAAGTATGATACACCACTGTATATGTACGATTTTGACTATATTGAAAACCGTTACACCAGACTCAAAGAGGCATTTGCGGGTAAAAAATCACTGATTAACTATGCGGTGAAAGCCAATTCGAATCTTTCTGTCATTCAGCATTTGGCAAAACTTGGCGCAGGGGCAGACTGTGTGAGTATCGGTGAAGTGCGCCGGGCACTCGATGCCGGAGTAGACAAATACAAGATCATTTTTTCAGGTGTGGGTAAACGAGATGACGAGATCAAAGAGGCGCTGGAACGCGATATTTTGATGCTCAATCTTGAGAGTGAAGCGGAAATGAAGCGGGTGGAAATGGTTGCAAAGCAGCTGGGGAAGGAAGCGCGCATTTCTATCCGTGTCAATCCCAATATCGATCCTCAGACACATCCTTATATTTCAACAGGCCTTCATGAAAACAAATTCGGTGTCGAGATTGATATGGCAAAGCGGATGTATATTTACGCAAACAAGTCAGAGTACCTCAATCCAATAGGGATTCATTTTCATATCGGTTCACAGTTGACGAATCTTGACCCGATCAAAGAATCGGCAATGATCGTTGCCGACCTGGTGCGCTCACTCAAAGCGATCAAAATCGATATCAAATTCTTTGACGTAGGTGGCGGAATCGGTGTAGTGTATGATGATGAAACACCGATTGTAGAGCAGGCATATGTGGATGCTATTGCGGAGGCAACCAAAGGACTTGACCTGACACTTGCCTGTGAACCGGGGCGCTATATGGTTGCCAATGCAGGTGCATTTTTTACCCGTGTACTATACGAGAAAAACAATGGCGGCAAGCGTTTTGTCATTGTTGACGGGGGTATGAATGACCTGATCAGACCGAGCCTTTACAATGCCTATCATCGTATTGAGGCACCGGGTGTAGAGGGTGAAAAAAACCCGGCAGATGTTGTGGGGCCGGTATGTGAAAGTGGAGATTTCTTCGGCAAGAACGTGCTGCTGCCTCCATTACAGCATAATGATATTCTTGTGGTACACTCTGCAGGGGCTTACGGTTTTACAATGGCGAGTAACTACAATACACGGCCAAAGCCTGCCGAAGTGGCACTGCAAGGGGGAACTGACCGTCTGATAAGACGTCGTGAAACGTACGAGGACCAGGTAAGACTGGAAAAAGAATTTCTACGCTGAAAGCCGAAAGGAGATGGTATGACACTGGATCAACTGCGTGAAAAGATAGACCATATTGACGATACGCTGTTGAAGCTTTACAACGAACGGATGGAGCTTGTCCATCAGGTTGGAGAGCTGAAGAACACTACCGGTGCGCCCATCTACCGCCCAGAGCGTGAGCAGGCAATTTTACAGCGTCTCAAGGCACAGAATGACGGCAAGCTGACAGACAAGGCGATCGATGCACTCTTTTTGGAGCTCTTTGCTGTAGCACGCAATCTCGAACGTCCTGAAGCGGTGGCTTATCTTGGTCCTGAAGCGAGTTTCACCCATCAGGCAGCCGAGAGCAAATTCGGTGCTATGAGTGCTTACTTTCCTGTAGCGACTATCAAAGGGGTGTTCCGTGAAGTGAGCAACGGGAAGGCAAAGTTCGGTGTTGTACCTATCGAGAACAGTTCCAACGGGATTGTCAGTGATACGATCAACTGTCTCAATGACTATGACCTCAAGATCATTGCCGAAGTGGTGGTGGATATCCACCATGTACTGGCGACACAGGCAGAGAAGATCGAAAATATCAAACGTATCTATTCCAAAGATATCGCGTTTGGACAGTGTCAGAATTTTTTGAATGATTTTGGACTGGACGATGTTGAACAGATCCCGGTTGAATCTACAGCAAAGGCAGCGAAGCTTGCGGCAGAAGATCCGGAGAGTGCAGCGATCTGTTCGGTCGTGGCAGCAAAGATCTACAATCTGCCGGTACTTTTTGAAAATATTGAAGACAACCAGAATAACCGTACCCGTTTCTTTGTGATCAGTGATTTCGAGAATGCACCGAGCGGAAATGACAAAACGTCACTGCTTGTAAGACTGCCGAACAAACCGGGTTCTCTGGTAGAGTTTTTGAATGATTTCGAGAGAGCAAAAATCAACCTGACCAAGATCAAATCGCATATTGTTGAAGGTGTTTCTGTCTTCTTTATTGAGTTTAACGGTCATAAAGATGATCCGCATATTAAAGAAATTTTGGAAAAACACAAAGATTCGGTCAAAGTACTTGGCTCCTATGTCAAAGAAACAGACGACATATAGAATTAGAAATTAGAAATTGGGGATTTGGATGAAGTTTAACAAAGTATTGGAAGATATCAAGACCTATGAAGCAGGCAAGCCGATTGAACTGGTTGTGCGTGAATTTGGCATTGCCCCTGAAGATGTGGTGAAGCTCGCTTCCAACGAAAATCCTATCGGTACCTCTCCCAAGGTAGCCGAAGTGATCCGAAAGAATGCCGACAAGGCACACCTCTACCCGGATGACAGTATGTTCGAACTTAAAGCGGCACTGGCAGCAAAGTTCAATGTCGAGGATGAAAATATCATCATCGGAGCGGGAAGCGACCAGGTGCTGGAGTTCATTTCACGTGCACTGCTCAATGAGAACGAATCGGTACTGATGTCGGCAGTGACGTTTGCCATGTACGAAATTTATGCCAGACAGATGGGGGCGAAGATCGTACGCACGCCAAGCTTTGCACACAAGGCTGAAGAATTCATTGCCGCTTACAAAGAACATAACCCGAAAATTGTTTATATCTGTACCCCGAACAATCCTACCGGTGATGCGACAGCCAAAGAAGACGTACTGCGTATCATCGAAGCAGTGGATAGCGATACGCTGGTTGTCGTGGACGGTGCCTACATGGAGTATGCCGCTGCGAAAGATCCGAAATATGCCATCGTCCCCAAAGATTTGCTTGGCTATGAGAATGTTATCTATCTCGGTACATTTTCCAAAGCCTATGGGCTTGGCGGTATGCGGGTGGGGTACGGTATTGCACAAAGCAGCCTGATCAAGGAGCTCTACAAGATGCGTCCGCCCTTCAACATTACGACCCTGTCGCTTGCTGCAGCGATTGAAGCGGCAGGGGACAATGCATTTGTGGAAACTTCCATTGCACTGCATCAGGAGCAGATCGTACGTTATGAAGCGTTTGCCCAGACGCACGGGTTTGAGTATATTGACAGCTATACCAATTTCATTACCTATCTTTTTCCCGATACAATGGATTCAACAGAAATTTCCGATGCGCTGCTCAAACGCGGGGTAATCATACGAAATCTTGCCTCCTATGGTATGAATGCGGTACGTATTACGGTGGGAACGGCACACCAGAACGATATTTTCTTTAAACATTTTGCCGAGGTAATCGGGTGAAACGGGTCAAGGTGGTTAAAGCGGGGAGTGTCAAAGTCAAACCTTTGGAGCTTGAAAAATTTTTTGCCGCTCCCCGAAACCGCCAACAAAAAGAGATGATCACCAAAAAAGAGATCAAAGCGATCGCACAAAGACTGGAGCTTCCTTTTGATGAAGCCCATGTCCGATTCACCAAAGCGATTATAAACGCCTATTTGACAAAGCAGTAGAAAGATGATGGATATTAAGAACTATACAATCGAAGAACTTGAAGCGGTAGCAGGGCAGATCAGAAGCCGTATTCTTACCACTGTAAGCAGGAATGGAGGGCATCTCAGCTCAACACTCGGAGCGACCGATCTTATTGTGGCAATGCACAAGGTCTTTGATGTGGCCAAAGATCCTTTTATCTTCGATGTTTCACACCAGGCCTATGCGCACAAATTGTTGACAGACCGATGGGACAGCTTTGATACACTGAGAACCTTTGGCGGTATAAGCGGTTACACCAAGCCCAGCGAATCACCTTATGACTATTATGTTGCCGGGCACAGTTCGACTTCCATCTCTCTGGCAGTCGGGGCGGCCAAGGCGATAGCCTTGAAGAAGGAGGATCGTATTCCTGTCGCTTTTATCGGTGACGGCAGTATGAGTGCGGGAATGGTCTATGAAGCGCTCAACGAGCTTGGAGACAGGAAGTATCCGGTGGTGATCATTTTGAATGATAATGAAATGAGTATTGCCAAACCGATTGGTGCGATCTCCAAACTGCTTTCTCAGACGATGGCAGGCTCTTTTTATCAGAAGTTTAAAGGAAAAGTGGAGAAGATGCTGGAAGTCTTTCCTGAAAGTGCCACATATATGGCAAAGCGCTTCGAGGAGAGTTTTAAACTGATTACCCCGGGAGTATTGTTCGAAGAGATGGGCATCGAATACATAGGTCCGGTGGATGGGCATGATATTGCAGCACTTATTGAGACAATGGAAGTAGCCAAAAGTCTTGGGAAACCGGTTATTATCCATGCGCAGACAACAAAAGGCAAGGGATACGAGATTGCCGAGGGTACCAAAGAACACTGGCACGGTGTAGGCGCTTTTGATACCAAAACAGGAGAGCCGTTTAAAAAGAGCAGTGCCAAGTCCGCTACACAGATCTTTTCTGAAACACTGGTGCACATGGCCTATGAAGATGAAAAGATCGTCGGTGTAACGGCTGCCATGCCAAGCGGTACGGGACTGAGTGCAGCAATGGAAAAGTACCCTGAGCGTTTTTGGGACGTTGCGATTGCGGAGCAGCATGCCGTCGCTTCCATGGGGCCGCTTGCAAAAGAGGGGTTCAAGCCCTTTTGTGCCATTTACTCCACCTTTTTGCAGCGCGGTTACGATCAGGTCATCCATGATATCTGTCTGATGAACCTTGGGGTAGCATTCGCCATTGACCGTGCAGGTATCGTCGGAGAGGACGGAGAAACACATCAGGGGGCGTTCGATGTCTCCTATCTCAGAGCCATCCCCAATATGACACTGCTGGCTCCTTTTAATGAAACGGGTATGCAAAAAGTGATGGCTTTTGCCAGAGACTACAACACCCCCTGTGCTTTTCGCTATCCGCGTGGTGCGTTCCTTGCTGAAGATTTCGATGTACCTGACTATGAAACTGGAAAGGCACATCTGCTACAAGAAGGAGAAAGTAATGTACTTTTCATTGGCTACGGAAACGGTGTGGGCAGGGCGCTGCAAACAGCAGAGTTGATGGAAACAAAGCCTGCCGTACTCGATCTGCGTTTTGTCAAACCGCTCGATGAGACAATGCTGAAAAGCCTCTCCACACGCTACCGTCACTGGTTTGTCTTTTCCGACTCTGCCAAAAAAGGCGGTGTGGCCTCTGCCATTGGCGAGTATCTGGATGAAGCAGGGATTTCCGATGTGACATTAACCTCTTTTGAGTATGATGATGCATTCATTATTCATGGCAATACGAAACTGGTTGAAGAGAGTTTAGGCTTGTTGCCAGAACAGCTCTTAGAGCGAGTAAAGAAAAAAATAGGAATTAGGAATTAGGAATTTTGGGGCATTTGCCCTGGTATGCTGTAGGGTGCGTAGTCACGCACCGATACTGAATTTGAATAAATTTCCGGTCGGTGATTTATTTAAGTTCAGTGACAGTGGACGAATCTTAAAAGATATTTTATTGAAGCACTCTGAGCCGCAGGCAAAGCTTTAGTAAGATGAAGTGAGGTCAGCAAAGCTGACCTTCAAGAAGAAGGAGCATGAATGAACGAATACATTTTTACCAGTGAATCAGTAACCGAAGGGCATCCTGACAAAATGGCAGACCAGATCTCCGATGCGATCCTGGACTACATCATTAAAGAGGATCCCAATGCCAGAGTGGCATGCGAAACGTTGCTGAGCAACGGTTTTTGTGTGATTGCAGGAGAATTAAAAACAAAGGCGTATGCACCGATGCAGGAGATTGCGCGAGAAGTGGTACGGGATATCGGATATACGGATGCCTCATACGGATTTGACTATCGCAGTGCGGGCGTACTTAACGGTATTGGTGAACAGTCTCCCGATATCAATCAGGGGGTCGATCAGGAAAGCGGAGAGATTGGTGCAGGTGACCAGGGATTGATGTTTGGTTATGCGTGTAAAGAGACACCTGAATTGATGCCTCTGCCTATTACGCTGGCACATCGACTGACTTCCAAGCTCGCTGAGGTACGTAAAAACGGTACGGTACCGTTTCTCAGACCGGATGGAAAGGCACAAGTATCCGTGAAGTATGTTGACGGTAAACCGGTATCTGTCGATACCGTGGTTATTTCTACACAGCACCATGACAATGTTTCCCTCGAACAGGTGCAGAAGGCAGTACGTGAAGAAGTCATCAACCCGGTACTGGAAGCCTACGGTATGCTGCATGATGAAATCACCTATCATATCAACCCGACAGGACGTTTTGTGATCGGCGGGCCTCAGGGAGATGCAGGGCTTACAGGACGTAAGATCATTGTTGACACCTATGGAGGGTCCTGTCCGCACGGCGGCGGTGCCTTTTCCGGGAAAGATCCTACCAAAGTAGACCGTTCGGCAGCCTATGCGGCACGCCATGTTGCCAAGAACCTGGTAGCCGCGGGAGCCTGTGAAAAAGCGACACTGCAGATTGCCTACGCTATCGGTGTGGCAGAACCGGTTTCCATCCATATCGATACACACGGGACAGAAAAAGTAGCAAACGAAAAGATTGTCGCCTGCGTAGAGGAACTCTTTGATCTGACCCCCAAAGGGATCATGGATTCACTCAATCTTTTGCGCCCGATTTACCGTAAAACAGCGGCTTACGGCCACTTTGGAAGGGAAGATGAGGACTTTAGTTGGGAAAAACTGGACAAGGTCGATGCGATACGTGACTTTTTGGCCATCTGATTAAAGAATAATTTAAATAACTTTTGATATAGTTTGAGCATCTTAACAAAGGAGAAAACAAATGGCAGTAATTATTACAGATACTTGTATCAACTGTGCAGCTTGTATCGACGAATGTCCGGTAGAAGCAATCGTTGACGAGGATGATAACCCAACAGGTGAGGAGATCTACTACGTATATCCAGACAAATGTGTCGAGTGTGTAGACTATCACGAAGTACCAGCATGTGCTGAAGCATGTCCAACAGAGGGATGTATTCAGTGGGATGACTGTGTAGAGGGTATGCCTTGTTCACCAAACAGAGGTGCAAAAGGCGAGCCTGTCATCGAAGACTAATCCCCTTTATTCTGTGTGACCGGATTTCCCGGTTCACACTTTTCTTCTTACTCTATCTTTTCTTTTAATACGATTTTAATATCTGTTTGGGTACAATTCCGGCCGAATACTTCTCTATGAAGTAAATTATCCCTATAGGAATACAATGATGGAACAAACACTATCGATCATCAAACCAGATGCAGTAGCAAAAAATGTGGTAGGACAGATTCTCGCACGTTTTGAAGAAGCAGGTCTCAGAATCGCTGCGACAAAGAAAATCAGACTCTCCAGAGTTGATGCGGAAGCTTTTTATGCAGTACACGCAGAGCGTCCTTTCTTTAAAGACCTTGTAGACTTCATGATTTCAGGGCCGGTTGTAGTTTCTGTACTTGAAGGTGAAAATGCAATGGCAAAAAACAGAGAACTGATGGGTGCAACTGACCCAAAAGAAGCAGCGCCAGGTACCATCAGAGCCGACTTTGCAGACAGCATCGATGCCAATGCTGTACACGGAAGTGATTCACTTGAAAATGCGGCTATCGAGATTGCATTCTTCTTTGCACAAAGAGAAATCTACTAATTAAGATTTTTTGTGAAAATCTTTTTTGAGAAGGTGGGTTCCACACCAAGACCTGTTGAACTGGAAGTTCAGGGGGTTTGCCTAAAGGGAACACTGGAAAAGAGCGGTTAT
>WGDG01000118.1 GCA_015493425.1 Sulfurovum sp. | reverse complement strand
ATCGGTGTGGTTATCGACTTCCTCTTCGCACCTAAAATTGCAGAAATTTGGGGATGGGAAGCAGTGTTCCTTGTTGGAGGAGTGCTCTCGTTCATTGTGCTGATCATTTACATTTTTATGGCAAAAGATGCACCGGAGTCTGTCTATAAGCCACGCCCCAAGAAGCTTGGGGACTACTGGAAGCTGCTCAAAGATAGAGATAGCTGGTGGTTCATGCTCTTTTATGCCGTCAGTTTTGGTGGTTTTGTAGGATTTGCAAACTATATGAAAGTCTACCTGATGAATACCTATCAGGCAGATATGAGTGCTTTTGGAGTGAGTGTTTTCCATGAACCGAATGTTAAGGTTATTGCCGGTTACTTTGGTGCCCTTACTATTTTTGCCGGTGCAGTGTTACGTCCTGTAGGCGGTGGTATTGCTGACAAAATGGGTGGGGTCAAAGCACTTTACATCTTTTTTGGTGTCGTTGCGGCACTGGTGGCGCTCAGCGGTGCGGTACATCTTCCGTTCTGGGTTGCTATCGGTGTACTCTTTTTGATCATGGCCAACCTCGGTATGGCTAACGGTGCGGTATTCCAGCTCGTACCGCAGCGTTTTGGTAAAGACATCGGAATTATGACAGGACTCATCGGTGCAGCCGGCGGTATCGGCGGTACGTTCCTTGTCAAGACGCTCGGTTGGGCAAAAGGAACGTTTGACAGCTACAGTGTCGGTTTCTTTATCTTTGCCGGGCTTGTACTCATTGCCATCGGTGCAATTTCATTGGTTAAAACACGTTGGAGAACTACCTGGGGTGCCAATGCGGGGGGAATTATTTAAGCGTAAAATTTTCTCTTCCCACCTTTGCGTGGGAATGAGTTAAAGTTCTCATGAAATTTCACTCATTATCCGCTGCACCCCACTCATTGGTATGTTCATAGTCGGGCTCTACAGGCTTGACATCTTTGAGAATGTCGGGATCCACCTCTTTGCCTTTGAAGTCATATTCATCCCCTTGATAAAATCGCTGTTCTTTGGCATATTTCTTCTCTAACGCTTTTTGTTTTTCAATCTGTTTTTGTATGAGTGCCTGCTTGGTACGGTTATTGTCTGCCGCTCCCATTGTAAAGGCAGTGCAGCATATTGCGGTGATTGTAATTTTACCGAGCATCAAATATCCTTTTTAAAGGGGTTGCACATATTATAGCAGATAGATATACTGCACAAATCTTAATCAGGCAGGGAGCCAGAAAATAGTGAAGGCAATGTTATAATGGGAGTAATCAAGAAACGGGGAAGGTGTATGTCTAAAGAAAACATTGAAACCAGCGGATTTACGCTGGCAAAAGGTACACAACTGAAAGGCGATGACTATTTTGAAGTCAAGGTAATGGAAAATATTACCGTCGCGGTTGTCTGCGACGGGGTAGGCTCTGCAATGCACGGTGCAGAAGCGGCAAAACGTACCGCACAGTTTTTGGTACAGTCACTGAAGAACCGCCCGCGAAGCTGGAGTATGGAGAAGTCCATCCGCCACTTCATCGAAAATATCAACCGTGTGCTCTATCTTGAGTCCATGGAGCAGTATGAGCGGCAGGAATTGGTGACAACACTGACGCTTGTGGTTATTGAGGGTGACAGGCTCTACGGTGCCAATGTGGGTGACAGCCGCATCTACCTTTCACGCAACGGACAGTTTGCGCAGCTCTCTTCCGATCATGCGATGGATGAAGAGGGGATGGAAAATGTGCTCACAGCAGCCATTGGGCTTGAGGAGAGTGTCGAACCTTACTACTTCGAGAACAATTTGCAGGCAGGAGACCGCATTCTGCTCTGCAGTGACGGACTCTACAATGAGCTCTCTTCGGAGGAGCTTGCCGAAGGTATTAAAGTGGGAGCTTCCTTTTTGGTTAAAAAAGCAAGCAAAAAGCACAATGACGATCTGCCTGATGATACCACGGCGGTGGTCATCGAGATCAAAGAGCTTGACCCGAGACTCAAGCTGAAACAGACGGATCTGATTATTCAGGAGCAGTACAAAAAGGGTGATGAAATAGACGGTTATCGTCTCATAAAGCCATTAATACAAAATAACAGAACCTGGCTGTGCGAAAAGAAAGGGGTGCAGTATGTCATCAAGTTCGCACCTCCCGAGGCAATCGACGATGAGGTGATGCTTGATCTCTTTGTCAAAGAGGTGTGGATGGCCAATCGGCTGAAAGCAGGATTTTTCCCCAAAGCGGTCATCCCGAGAAAACGGACACACCGCTACTATATTATGCGCTACATCGAAGGTGTCTCTCTCAAAGAGTATATTGCAAAAAAACCGCTGAGTGTCGATCTTGGAGTGGAGCTGGCGCACTTTTTACTGAAAATGTCGCAGTATCTGATCAAGTTCAACCTTGTGCATGGCGATATCAAACCTGAAAATATCATTGTAACAAAACGTAAAGAGAAGATCGTTTTCAAGATGGTTGATTTTGGAAGCATCACCGAAGCCTACTCTACGGTAACACGGGCTGGAACCCCTTCCTATCTTGCGCCGGAACGTTTTAAACAGGCACCGATTACTGAACAGACGGAGATATATGCTATAGGGGTGACACTCTATGAGGCATTGACGCAAAAGTTCCCGTTTGGAGAGATAGAGCCATTCCAGACCCCGAGTTTCGATAAAGATGCCAAACATCCAAGCAAGCTTAACCCGAAGATACCGCATTGGCTGGAGAGTGTCATTCTGCGTGCTATTGAGACCGATCCGGACAAACGATACCACAACTATTCGGAGATGCTTTATGAAATCGACAATCCTGACAAAGTACAGCCCTATTTTGACCGGCACACATCATTTATTGAGCGTAACGAAATGATGGTTTATAAAGTAGGATTTATTACGATGTTTATCCTCAACATTATTCAGCTGCTCTTTTTTTAGAAAACGTTTTTATGTAAGCTCCGAGAGAGGAAAGGGTTTGCAAAGGTAGAACCCTTGCAGGTAGTTAATGTCGAGTGTGTGTAGTATATCATAGACTGCTTTACTGTGAACATGTTCAGCAATTGTTTTGGCATTGATATCCCGGCTGATATTGATAATGTTTTTTACCAGTTTCAATGATTTTTCAGAATGGTCGATATCACGAATAAGTGATCCGTCGATTTTGATATAATCGGGTTTCAATTTCAAAAGGTTCTCCATATTGGAGTAGCCTGTACCAAAATCGTCGATGGCAATTTGGCATCCAAATGTTTTAACGTCTTTGATGAAGTCGGAAACGATGTCGTAGTCAGCAATCATGTCAGTCTCAAGAATTTCAAATGTAACCCGCGAGGGATTGGGAAGTGCTGTAAGCATCTCCTCAAGGAAGTTTCGCGAATCAATATTGGCAATATCTTCATAACTGAGGTTAAGGGTGAAAGCATGCGGTAACTGTGTAAAAGCATTAAAGCTCTTTTGGATCATCTGTTTCATCAAGTCATGGTAAAGGTGTACCTGTTTTGCAAGTTGTAACATATGTACGATGGAACAAACTGTATGGTTCTCTCTGTGTGGGATTCTCATGAGACACTCATAGTGTGAAATCTCTCTGGTTTTATTGCTATAAATTGGTTGGACATAAGGGGTGACATTGTCATACTTTATGGTGTCTTTTAAAATTGCTACATTGTTAATTAGTCGCTGTTGTGATTCCTGTTTGTAAGTCAGACTGAGGAGATCAAGATTGATATCGATAATTTTGTGTAAGGATGTGAGGTTGTCTGTATGACCCGCATGGATCAGTACATTTTCAAGAAACTGGCGTACAAAACTGAATGCCGCATTGACATAATGAGACGGAAGTCCGATTTTTACATGGGTTTCACTGATGGTAGAAAGTCCTTCAAAATAGCCGGTATCATAATGCCCGCTAAAGAGGTTCATGTACCACTGTTCAATACCCTTCCGATGCTTTCTGATAATTTCTTCTGAATTTAGAAAGACTTTGGCATGTTCAAAATTGAAAATGAAATTGTAGAAAGCATCTATCATAGAAGGCAGTGCTTTGTGTGCAATAGGTTGCAGACAGTGCAGTATTTTGGCATCTTTTTCCGTAAAAAGATAGTGTGCTTTGATTTGTTCCGTGCCAATGGTCTGAAATGAATAGCGCTGTTTGTCTGAGAAATTTGACATAAAGGGGCTCCCTCTGCCTCATTTAATTAGTATATATTATAA
>WGDG01000117.1 GCA_015493425.1 Sulfurovum sp. | reverse complement strand
GAGTATAACCTGGTCAACAGAATGCGTCAGAAGAATACCTATGTCCTCTCCTCGACCAAGCCGGAGTGTCCAACGATGAACGAGACGACGCTAGAGGATCTTTACAAAACACTCAAGTCTATTGAGGATGGCAATCCGATCAACGAGATACAGGTGGATGAGCATACGGTCAAGTATGCCAATTTGGCTCTTGAAAGAATGCTGGCGATTAAGTAGCGCCTAAAGAAAATACCATTAGGTACATGTACCTTCCAGATAGACACTAATTTCTAAAAGTAGAAAAATGTTAAAAGAAAAATTTATTGAAGCAGTGGTTGCAGAAGATATAGGACGGGGCGATCTTTTTGCCCGTGTGAGTGACAGCCTTGACATTCGGGCTTATGTGGTAGCCAAAAGTGATGGTGTGTTTGGCGGACGTGAATACATCGAAGTATTGGCGAAGATGTATGATCTTTCTCTGCTGTGGGATGTCAAAGACGGCACAGCATTCAAAGAAGGGCACAAACTCTTTTTTGTGACGGGTGACTCCAAAACGTTGCTTTCATTAGAGCGTTCCATCCTCGACATGGCACTGCATGCAAGCTCCATTGCGACATTGACAGCTCAATATGTCAAAGCGCTTGAAGGTACGGGAGTAAAGCTGCTCGATACACGCAAGACACGTCCTCTGTTGCGTGAATTTGAAAAGTATGCAGTGCGCTGTGGCGGGGGACTTAATCACCGCATGGGGCTTGATGACTGCCTGATGCTTAAAGATACCCACCTCAAAACCATTGATGATCTTGATGCCTTTATGTCGGAAGTGCGAGAGAAGATTCCTTTTACTGCTAAAGTGGAAATAGAGTGTGAAACGTTTGAAATGGCGCAGCGTGGCATGAAGGCAGGAGCGGACATTGTTATGTGTGACAATATGGATCTTGAAACGACAAGACAGGTGGTTGCCTGGCGTAATGAACATTTTCCGCACATCCTGCTGGAAGCAAGTGGCAATGTTACCCTTGAAACGATTGCAGAAATTGCCAAAACAGGTGTCGATGCGATCTCCTCAGGTGCCATTATCCATCAGGCAAACTGGATCGATCTTTCGATGCGGGTGGAGTAGTGCATGCATGACGTTCAGATGCTGCAGGTCATGGCGAAGGAAGCAGCCGATATGATCGAAGCGGCATCATATATCACCATTGTTACCCATCTGAATCCGGATGCTGATACACTGGGGACAGGGCTTGGTATTTATGCTCTTTTGAAAACTCACGTGAAAAAACCGATTGAAATTGTCAATGCTTCAGATACACTGCCCCGATATCTCGACTTTTTGCCACATTTCTCAAAGATAAAAAAGAAGATTGAGTATGAAAAGAGTCTGGTGATTGGTGTGGACTGCGGCAGCATTGACCGTTTTGGTGTAACGCTTGAGGGACATCCGATTATCAATATCGACCACCATGCCAGCAATACGTATTTTGGTACACTGAATGCAGTACTGCCGGCCTATGCTTCGGCATCACAAGTCGCATTCAGGCTTTTTGAGAACATCTATAGGATTACTGCTCAGAGTGCAGTCTGCTTCTATACCGCGCTACTCTCTGATACCCGCTACTTTACGACCGCTTCTGTCAATATTGAAGTCTTTGAAACTGCACGTGATCTGGTGAAGTTGGGGGCAGATCCTGCCTATATCGCTACCAACTTTACCCAGAGACGATCGCTTGCTTCGCTTCGTATTCTTGAGCGTGCACTTCATTCACTTTCACTCTATCTTGAAGGCAGGGTAGCGGTGATGGAGATCACTCCGAAAGATATCGATGCAACTGGAGCCACTATGCCTGATATGGATGGGATTGTAGACTACGGAAGATCATTGGCAACAGTTGAAATAGCGGTGCTGCTTATCGGACTGAAGGATGGTACAGTACGTGTTTCGCTGCGAAGCAAGGGGGCAGATGTTTCGAAAATTGCAGCACACTTTGGAGGAGGTGGACACATAGTCGCCTCCGGTTTTACACTGAAAGATAGACAAATGCAAGAAATTGTCGATACAATTTTGGAACAGATTATGCAATTAGGATTGATCAATGGCTAGACGAATAAAACGCAAAAGCAAAACAGGATTTATTTTTTTTATGCTCCTGCTTATCGGTGCCGGTATTGGAGGGGTTTATCTTTACAACTCTCCGGAGTTTGAACGTGTAAAGCCCACAATAGAAGCACCCAAGCATCTCTATTGGAATAAAAAGGCTCCGATCAAGATTACCCTGCGTGACAATACGGGTTTGCGCAGCTACGAAGTGATACTCAGTGACGGAAAGAAAGCCGTGATATTGGGGAGGGGTGTCATCAAAGGTGCACCGAAAACCTATACTATTAAAGTGAAATACCCTAAAAAAAGTATGCTTGACCCCAAAGTGAAGCACTATACACTCCATGTAAAAGTGACAGACAAGAGTCTATGGAATATGCTGGAGGGCAATACAGCAAGTAAAACCATTAATATCACAGTCGATTATACGCGCCCCAATGTCAATATTATTGCCAATTCACGCATGATCAACCAGGGGGGCAGTGCACTGGTGGTTTTTCAGGCTTCTGACGATAACCTGGACAAGCTCTATATCAAGGCGAACGGCAATACTTTCAAACCGGAACCTTACAAAAAGGAGGGCTACTACGCCTCTTTGATTGCCTGGCCCTTTACAAATGATACCTTCGAAGCAAAGATCATCGCTACAGATATGGCAGGAAATCGCAGGGAAACACACATCCCGCTCTACCATCACAACCCCCGGTATAAAATCTCCAAGATTCGTGCGACAGATAAATTTATCGACGGCAAAATTACGGATCTGGCTGCCAGTGACCCCGAGTATGACACTATTCATGACAGGCTCAAAAAGCTTAAAGCGATCAATGAAACGATGCGCCTGAAAAATGAAGCACTGATACACAAATTAAGCAAACATGTTTCTGACGAGATGATCGACAGTTGGAAAATGAAAAGGTTCTATCCACTCAAAAACGGCAAGAAAGTGGCCAGTTTTGGCGATCACCGTTATTACTATTATGGCAGTAAGGACAATGTTGTCTCTGAATCCTATCATGTAGGATATGACCTTGCCAGTACAAAAATGGCCAATGTTATCGCGTCCAACCCGGGAAAAGTTGTGTTTGCCGGAGAAAACGGTATTTACGGGAATATGCCGCTGATCGACCATGGTCTTGGGCTTTTTACCTTATATGGCCATTGTTCGCAGCTGTTGGTTAGAGAGGGAGATGAGGTACGTGCCGGCCAGGTGATTGCGAAAACAGGAATGACAGGGCTTGCACTGGGGATCACTTGCATTTTGGTATTCTGGTACAGGGAATCGAGGTACGCCCCATCGAGTGGTTTGACAAAAAATGGATCAAAAAATTTATTGACAATGTTTTCGATGAAGCGGATGCCATTATTGACCCGACTCCCGGAAAGCTTCCAAAAAAGAAGCACTGAAGCCCTTGTACAGAAAGCATTTGTAATTCACTATAGTTTATAGTATAATAGTGAAATTTTATCTATTTTTTGGAAAGGAGAGCCTATGCGTCAACGAACAATACAGAAACCGGTTGAAGTAGTCGGTATCGGGCTGCATAAGGGCGAGCCGATCAAGCTTCGACTTGAGCCGCTTGATGCAGATGCAGGTATTGTCTTCTACCGTGAGGATCTTGCGCTCTCCATTCCTCTTGCTCCTTCTTCTGTCATCGATACCCGTATGGCAACAGTGATTGGAAGTGAAAAGGGGTTCATCTCTACTATTGAACACTTCCTGTCTACCATATATGCATATGGTATAGATAATCTTAGAGTCGTTGTCAACGGTAATGAAATGCCTATCATGGACGGTTCTGCTATCTCTTTTTGTCTTTTGCTCGATGAAGCAGGGATTGCGGAGCAAGAGGCTTCAAAAAAGATCATACGCATCAAACGTACAGTTGAGGTGAAGGAGGGTGAAAAGTTTGTGCGCCTTTCTCCTTCAAAGCAGGCGTCGTTCGACTTTACCATCCGTTTTGACCACCCTGTTATCGGAGAACAGTCACATGCTTTTGTTTTCGGAACGCACAGTTTCATTGAAGAGATTGCCAGAGCACGTACATTTGGATTTGCCAAAGATATTCAGTACCTTCAGAGCCAGAACCTCGCACTGGGAGCAAGTTTGCAAAATGCCATTGGACTGGATGACCATAAAGTGCTCAACCCTGAAGGGCTGCGCTTTGAGAATGAATTTGCCCGCCACAAGATTCTCGATGCACTTGGAGACATGATGGTTTCCGGGCGCAATATATTGGGCAAATATGAATCGTTTGCCGGCAGCCACAACCTCAATTACCAGTTGACTTCCAAGCTCCTCTCTGACAGCAAAAATTATGAGCTGGTAGCTGTTAAAACACTTGAAAGCAGGGCATTTGCAAAAAGTTTTGCCTGAAACAACCCTCTTGGTACTATCAACAACGACACCGCTTCGCATCGGTGTTTACAAGGACAATATGCTGATTGATGAACGTAGCAGTGAACGTAAAACATCTGAGATGCTGCTGCCGCTTCTTGAAGAGCTGATGGAGATCTATGATGTTAGGCAGATCATCTATACCCGAAGCCCCGGTTCCTATATGGCCATCAAACTTACCTATATTACACTTAAAACGATCGAGATCGTACGGGGCATACGATGTCTTGGATGCAGTACTTTTGCGCTTAATGGCGGGAAACCGGTCAAGGCCATAGGAAACCTCTACTTTATCAAGGAAAAAGAGACTATAATTACAAAAAAATTTGAAGAGCCGGTCGATACCTCGTTTGTATTGCCACACAGTATTCAGGATCTTGAAGTAGATGAAGAATCGACACCAGCATATCTGCTGCCGGCTGTTTGACGGAAGAAGTTCCCATGTTTGTAAGCGTACCTGCCACTTCGGCAAACCTCGGACCCGGATTTGACACCCTCGGACTGGCTGTTGATCTGCGTAATGAAATCATTATAAAGCCCTCCAAGTTTCTCAGCCTTTCAACCCATGGCGAGGGTTCGGAGAACCCGAAAATAAAAAAGAATACACTTTTTTTGAATATCTTCAATGAAAACTATACCCGATTAAGTAACCGTACTGACAGTTTTCGTTTTGAATTTCATAACCGTATTCCCATCTCCCGGGGGCTTGGGAGTTCCTCCGCTGTTATTGTCGCGGCACTGAGTGCTGCCTACACTGCAGCAGGTGTACGCTACAATAAACGTGAGATTCTCAATCAGGCTCTGCGTTACGAGCATCACCCTGACAACATTACCCCTGCCGTGATGGGTGGATTCAATGTTGCCTGTGTCGAGGGAGACCGTGTTTATAGCAAAAAACGCCGTTTGCCCGACTATTTGCGTGCAGTAGTAGTCGTTCCCAACCGAACCATTTCTACCGCACGTTCCCGCACTGTACTACCCAAGATGTACCGTAAAGAAGAGACGGTTTACTCTCTTTCCCGTGCAGCCTATATGACGGCACTTTTCATGAGCGAGTCTTGGGATCTGCTGCGTATCGCATCCAAAGACAAATTGCATCAGGCACGTCGAATGAAAATGATGCCCGAACTTTTTGAAGTACAGAAGCTTGCGCTCAGACATGGCGCTTTGATGAGTACACTTTCCGGGTCGGGTTCAACTTTTTTCAACCTTGTTTATGAAAAAGATGCGCAGAAAATTCACAGTGCATTACAGACGCGATTTCCCCAGTTTCGTGTCTTTACGCTGGGACTGGACAACAATGGAGTCATCACCGGAAGTTAAGCCGCGTGCTTAATATTTTGGGTATAATACTTATGAAAAAATCACAGCCTATACGAATGTGCATCGCGTGCCGAAGCAGACACCCTCAACACACTTTGATCAGATTGAAGCTCGAAGGTAAGAATGTTGTTGTGTATAATGGGTATGGCAGGAGCATCTATCTGTGCAATATATGCAGCAGAAATGAAAAGAAGCTCAAGGGTTTAGTGAAACGTTTTCGTCTTGACGAAGAACGTTTCATTAAGCTGTTGACGGAAACACACCCCACAGCGGGTGAATGCGAACCCTCGCAGCCAAATGAAGGAGCAAATCAATAATGGATAAAGTCAGAATCCAGGAAGTAGCAGAAGAAGCGGGATTGTCTAACGGCGAACTCATAGAAAAAGCCAAGGAACTCGGTTTCGATGTCAAAGCGGCCAACAGTGCCATCAGTCTTGACGATGCGGGTATTCTCGTAGATTATGCTATCAGCGGAACACTTCCCAAAAGCTTTAAAAAGCCTGGAGAGAAGAAACGCAAAATTACAGTTACCAAGAAGAAAGTAAAAGAAGAGGCACCGACTCCCGAAACAGAGGAGAAGGAGACAGCCTCCGAAGCGGTGACAGAAGAGGTTGCAGCTCCGGCAACAGAAGTAGAAGCGGCAGCAAGTGAGATAGAAACTGCAGAAGTTGCAGAAACTG